>JALYZW010000082.1 GCA_030945725.1 Verrucomicrobiota bacterium
CAATGTGATCGCTCCCGCCATCGACGGCTCGTCCGTGGATGGTCGGGCGCTGATCAATCACGCCCGGGCGTGCGATTCCATCGGCCTTTGTAACACGCTCAAGGACGATTTCATTCACGCCTTAAACGAGATGGTGAAGTCCGGGACCGCGCCTGCGGAACGGCGTGCCGTGGTGCGTTGTTTCGGCTCCTTGATCGAAGGATTGGCGAGTGCCATGACCACGATCGCGGTCGACACCTGCGAATTCCACCGCACCGATTTCAATCGCTTTCTCCATGCGAAAACCAACGAACGCGGCCTCGCCACTTACAACCGGATCTTTGCGTCCTACACGGTCGTCCGCGAATTCCTGCCCCATTCTCCGCTCGGCCACGTCCCCGGGAAACGCTGGGACGCGCTCCATCGCGCGATGGAAATCCGTAATCGCATTCTTCATCCTAAAGCCAGCTGCGACCTGGAGCTGACGAACCAAGAGATGACGATCATCGCGCACACCGGCGGACAGTTTGCGCGCGACTTTGCGGTCTTCCTGGAATGGTCCAGCCAGAAACAGCAACGATTAATCTGGGAAGGCATGGCGCAGCGTCGCCGTCTTCTCCCGAAAACCGGCCGGAACGATAAATGCCCCTGCGGCAGCCAGCGCAAATACAAGAACTGCTGCGCCGCCGCGCAGTACGCCGCCTAACGAGCAGGTGGTCGACAAGATGCGGTGCTAAGGCTTTGCGGCTTGCCGTTCTTTCCCGAGCGCCGCTTCGAAATCCGCCTGGCTTCGCGCGAGGTAATCGTGGTAGCCCGCGGCATCGAGGAAGACTTCCGGTCCTTCCTCGCCGAGGCGCGCGAGCTTACTCGTGAACCCGAAGTAGCTGCCGTGCGCGCCGAGAAAAATGTCGCACGGGAGCGAGCGCAGTAGGCGAAAGGTGCGCGCGAAATCCTCCGCGATACCGGGATAGGATGCCTTGTGCTCGCTGCCATCGAGGAAATGAAAGTCCGACCAGAAGGCAGTGCCGCCGACAATGACAACGTTGCGCAATTGATCCGCCGGCTCGCCGCGAAGATGGACGGCGAAGGTCCAGGTGGTGCAGCCGCGGGTGTGGCCGGCGGTTTTGTGCGCGGTGAGCGTGGCGCCGCCGAGCACGACCGTATCGCCGTCGTGCAAGATTCGATCGACGTGCGCGGGCGGGTAGGCCGGGACGGAACCGCTCGCGGCAAGGAAGTCGGTGCGGCCGCCGCTTTCCACTACGTCGGCATCGCCTTCCATGACCATATTCTTCGCGTGGGTCTCGCGCAGAATCTGGGCAGCGCCGGGCATGTGATCGAAGTGCGCCTGGCTGTTGAGCAGGATTTTCGTCTCCGCCCATTGGAAGCCCAGCTTCTCCACGTTCGCGCGAATCTGCGGCGGCGACGTTTCTAGATTGGCGTTAATCAGGATGTTCCCGGCCGGCGTGGTCACGAGATACGCCGCCAGCTCCCTGCTCCCGACGTAGTAAAGGTTATCGGCGATGGGGAATGGCGGCAGTGGCGTCGTCCATTCGCGGTCGATTTCTGCAAAAGTAGGAACCGCGATACCCACGAGGACCAGCAGGTAGAGGCAGCGCATGGTGCTCGCTGATGCTAGGACCGTGTGGAAAAAAGTGCGGCTCATTTTCGACAGAATCAACAAAATGGAACGGAAAGGAATGGGGGGTTTAAACTTGGCCGCTGTGGTGGATTGATGGGTCGTTAGGCTACGACCGGCCGAAGGCCATCCGGCCGCTGGGATTTTGTGAATTCTGTCCATTCTGTCAAAAAATCCTCGAACGTGACTACACCGCGTGTAAGCACTCCAACGGGTAACTAGCGGGTAGGCCCAACATAAATCGCCTCCCCACTTCTGGGGATACCGCTCCGTCCGGCGTCCCGCCAAACTCGGCGCGGTGAAGCATGGGAACAAAGGAGCTGGCAAAGCGGCGCGTGCGCAGGAGTCCGCCGGTAGCCAAGGCCCTGTTCTGGCGATTCCGTACCCGCCGGAGGTCGCTCCGGTAGTAGCGGAAGAAGCTGCATCCGTTCCGCACTTTACGGTTCGTGAACAGCAGGTCGGCGGCTGGTTGGCCGAAGGCAAGTCCGACCCAGAGATCGCCGGCATACTCGGCATCGACGTCGAAACCGTCCGCACGCACATCAAGAGCATGCGCGTGAAAACAGGCGTTTACAGCAGGAACGTTTTCTTCGCGTGGATCTGGCGCAACCGCTGCGCCTTTCATGCCTTCCGACCGCCCACACGACGACGGGTGAAATACACGTGAGCCTTCCGGATTCTTTGCCGCACATCCTGCGGCGGGGCGGCACCGTCTCGCCGCGCCGTGAAACTCTTTCGCCACATCGAGGGAGCCGTCCGCCGCACGGAGGAACCCTCTCGCCGCGCCGCCTAATCATTCCACCACGCCCGGGAACCTTCCCGCCGCACGCTGGAACTTCTCCGCCACCCCCGCGGATGCTCCCGCCGCGCGCCGGAGTCATTCCGCCACGCCAGGCAACTCTCCCGCCGCACTCCCTTCCTCCGAAACCATGCAGTAAACCAAAACAAGAACCCCGCAGACCACCCTACCTATGGCTAAATCAGATTACCTCAGCTACAGCGACGACGGCTTCGCGCACCAGCTCACCACCTTCAAGAACGCGATCGGCGCCTACGCCAGCGCGCTCAGCGTCACGCCGGCGCAAGTCACCGGGCAAGCCGCCGACGCCGATTACTTCAGCTACGTCCTCTCCGTTCAGGAGTTGATGGCGAACAGCGCCAAACAATGGACCTCGTGGAAAGACCTCGAGCGCAGAGGCGGCAGCGTTCCACCCACCGGCGCGCCCGTTGCGCCCACCTTCCCGACTGCCGTCCCCGTCGTGGCGCCGGGCATCGAAGTCCGTTTCCGCGCCCTCGTGAAACAGATCAAAGCGAACACCGATTACAACCCTTCGATCGGCGCTGCGCTCGGCATCGAAGGTTCGCAACAGACCGGCCCCGACTTCGCCACCTTCGGCCCCGTTCTTAACCTCTCCATCAGCGGCGACCGCGTCGACGTCGGCTGGGGCTGGCAAGGTTACGGCGCCTTCCTCGATCAATGCGAACTCGAGGTCGACCGCGGCGACGGCAAAAGCTTCGTCATGCTCGCCATCGACACCACCCCGAATTACACCGACACCCAAGCCTTCCCCGCCGCCCCCGCGAAATGGACCTACCAAGCCATCTACCGCGTTGGCGACCAGCGCGTAGGCCAATGGAGCCCACCGGTGAGCGTGACGGTGGGCGGCTAGGCGAAGTCCGTCATCCCGAGCGAAGTCGAGGGACCCCGTGGCCTAACGACAGCCCTCGCAAGCAGCAGAAATCAGAACGACCGGACGCACAAACGTCCGGCCGTTTTGCATTGTGCCACATCATCCGACGTGTCTATAATGTAGATACATGAATGCCGTCCTGCAGAAATGGGGCAACAGCCTTGCACTCCGCATTCCGCGCACCATCGCCGCGGAGATCGCCGTCGCGGAAGGTCACGCGGTTGACCTACAGGTGAGCAAAGGCCGCCTCGTCATCGCGCCCGTGAAAAAGAAGCATTACGAACTCGCCGACCTCATCGCGGGCATGACCGCAAAGAACCGCCACGCCGAGATCACCTCCGGCAACACCCGCGGACGCGAGAGCTGGTAAATGCCCGTCCGCTACATCCCGGACCGCGGAGACATCGTCTGGCTGGAGTTCGATCCGCAAGCCGGCCACGAACAAGCGGGACACCGGCCCGAGGCGGTCCTATCCCCGCGCGCCTACAACCAGAAATCCGGTCTCGCCTTGTGCTGCCCGATCACCAGCAGAATGAAAGGCTATCCCTTCGAGGTGATCCTACCCAACGGCCTACCATCTCCGGAGCCGTCCTCTGCGACCAGGCGAAGAGCCTCGATTGGTCAGCGCGCCACGCAAAGTTCGCCGCCAAACTCCCGCCCGCTGCGATCGAAGAAATCCTCGCCAAGCTCACCGCGCTGCTGCGCTAAGGTCGTCTTGTTTCTCCGCGATGAGCTAACCGAGCTGCAACTCGACGAACCCGCCCGGCTGCATCGCGAGCACCGCTGCCGCGATCCTCGCAGCGTGTGGCTCCAGCTTGAGCCAACTCGCGTGCGGCAGGACGACGATTGCGATTCTGCGGCCACTTAGGTTTTGCTGATAGCGCATCTGCTTATCCGTGGTGACCAGCACGTCAAACTGCGCTTCCGCTTTCGCGAGCAGCCCCCCATTGGAAAGCTCGGACCAGCCCGCTTCAAAGGCGGTGACAACATCTTGTCCCGCCAAGTGCTTTCGGAGCGGCACCGGCGTTCCCTGATCGAAGAGAACGCGCACGTTTGATTAAGCGGTCGCGAGGCTCGCTTCCGCAAATTCCAAGACAGCCAGCGCTTGCTCCCGCGTCACGCCGGGGAACCAATCGAGAAATTGATCGACCGTCGCGCCGTCCTCAAGATTCGCGAACAGCGCTTTTACTGGCACGCGCGTTCGTCGAAAAATCCACGCGCCGCTCACCTTATCGCGCGAGCGCTCGACAGCCGCGCATGAAGTCCAATCGAGCATGCGTGAGTGTAGGCGATTAGGCATAACCCGGCAACACAATCGCCCAGCAATAGCGCGGCTCTCTGCGGTTCAACTGATTGCCAAAGCAAAAACTAACGAGCTTGCGCAGCAAGCCGCCGGGTTTGTCATTCAAGACGGACCACACGCGACTCAAGTCGCACAGGCTGCCGTCATCATGCTGCGGTAATATTGCTCGCGCATTTCTCTCGTAAATAGCTGGCGGATTTCCGCCATCTTCTTCAAAGTGTCGCTGTCCTTGTTCTCCCACATCTCTGGGTTCCAGAGACATTCCCATTGCACATAAATGTGTAGAGCCGGCACCTTCTCGCGTGTGAGTTGGTAGTATTTTATACAAGATTCAGCGAGGAAGCCCTCAGTGAGTTCGGGATTAAATTCTACCGTCTTTTCTGGGTCTCGATCAGCGTGCTTAAAGAAGTTCTGATGTTCAGTTAGCTTCCTTCGCACCATCTCCTTGAACTGCGGCTTGATGATTTCGCAATCCCTCACCATCGCCGCACCGCCCCGTTGCTTGTTGAGATCGTGAACGATCGAATAAGCAGCGCTCGCTAACGTGTGAATCGACACTGGGTCTCCACGCGTGAAATAGAGTCGAATCGCCGTCTCAAGCTGTCGCTTCGCACAATCTATCTTCGTCAATTGGAGTTTGGGCGTCACTTTAAGGATTACTACGACATTGGGACCCTCAAACCCCGGGAGCAGCGCTTTTGAGGAATTCGATTCGCGCGCCAAAATCATCCCAATCTATGTCCGGTCTCAACTCTCTGAGTGCAGCTTCGTGATATCGCCCGCGCGCTTCATCCAAGATCACGTAAGCGCGCGAAGCTGCGAATAAATGACACCGCGCTTTGTCCGTTACTGATGCAGGAAATTTACTACTCTTAGGCGCAACGGCACTAACGGCTTGCTCGTAGCACCACATTTCACGCTGAGGGTCATTTCGCAGCTGATGGTACAACCTACCTAAATCTACGTAGACGCGCGTCAGGTCGAGATTCTCTTCTGCGACACGTGACTTGATAATTGCTTCCAAAGCCTCTATTCCGAGTTCAGGGAGCCCGAACGTGATGGCCTGACTAGCGATGTAGCACAGTGCCCACGAGTCGTCGGGAGTTAACGCCCACTCTTCAATCAACTCGAAAAAATAGTTCCCGACGAGGATAGGGCTCTCTTTATGGCGGCCGACCGCACTAAGGTTTGCTAACTGTTTTGCGACGTATTCTGCTTTGGTTGCAACGACTGCGCGCCGCACTTCTGGCCGCCTCGCGAATTCGTCGATCCCGCGGAAGGCGGAGGGATCGCGCTCATCACGAGTCGGCGTTACCGAGATATTGCCGCAGGATTCGAGCGCGCTCCTCACCTCAGCATATTCGCGTGGCCTTCGAGTCGGATCGGGATCGATGCACCATAAAATGAACCGAGCTGCATTCTCTTCTGTCTGGCAATCGAGCAACGCGCTTTTCGCTGTGGCTAGGTATGCCTTCGTCACCAATTCGATTCCGGCGTTCGCCGGATCAGTGAAAGGCAGCCGGCCAGTAACTAGCTCCAAGTAGATGATGCCGAGAGCGAATACATCAGAGGCAATCGATGAGCGCCGGTTCTGAACAAAGCGTTCAGGTGCCATGTACGCGAGAGTTCCAACGTTATTCATGGTGCGCATGGCACCCGGATCGCTTGCAGTTGATTTGAGCAATGCGCCAAGGCGCTGCTCTTTCACGGAAGCGATACCCCAGTCGGATACGAGCGAAAGCATTTCATTGAATCCGTCCTTGGTCTCGGATTGAAGCGCACGGATGAGATCATGCTGCAGCAGGATGTTCTCCGGCTTGAGATCGAGATGCAGCGCGCGAGCGGAATCCCACGCGTATTCCAAGCCTGCAAGAATATCCAGCAAAGCTATAGTAGCTTGTCCGATTGAGAGTTTCCTACGGCTCGTTAGTAGG
>JALYZW010000089.1 GCA_030945725.1 Verrucomicrobiota bacterium
CTCCGCGTCGACGAATCCGCGGTGATTATTCACCACGCCGTAGACCACCGAAAGCCCCAACCCGGTGCCTTTGCCGCGTTCTTTCGTCGTGAAAAATGGTTCGAAGATATGCGACTTCGCATCGCGCGGGATCCCGATACCGGTATCAATGACGCGAATCAGCGCGTACTCGGCGCCATCGACGCCGGTGAAATGCTCGGCCACCGCCTCCGCGCCCGCGGTCGCGGTTTGAATCGTCAGGGTCCCCCCGTCCGGCATCGCATCGCGCGCGTTCACGCAGAGATTCAGCAACACCTGGTGCAGCTGGCTGCGATCTGCTTTCACGAGCGCGAGGTTCGGATGCAACCGGAGATCAAAGTTGATCGTCTTCGGGAAGGTCGACTGCAGCATCTTCGCGGCTTCGAACACCAGCGCGTTCATATCGACCGACGAAAAATTCGCTTCGCCCTGGCGCGCCGCGGTCAATAATTGCTGGACGAGCGCCGCGCCGCGTTCGACCGCTTCCTTGATCACCTTCGTCGCGACGGGCAGCTGCTCGGGCTCCTCGGCCAGCGTTTCGATCCGGCTCGCGTAGCCGAGGATGATGGCCAGGATGTTGTTGAAATCGTGGGCGATGCCACCGGCGAGAGTGCCAAGGCTCTCCATCTTTTGGCGTTGAATGAGCTGTTGCTCCAGCAGCTTCCGTTTCGTGTCATTAAAGAGGTAAACCTGCAGGTTCTCCAACTGCCCGTCCGCGAGGAAACGGCCGACGATGCGCGCCACGACATAAACCGGCTCCCCATCCTCGCGGCGCATCTCCAGTTCGTGGCGCTCCAGTGCTTTTTGCTCGCGGACTGCGGCGAGCAACTCAGCGCCCTCTTTCCGGCTGCGCAAAAGAGAGAGCACATTTGCCGACTGCGCGCTTTCCACAGAATCGAAACCGAACATCTGCGCGAACGCCGGATTGCATGTCACGATATCGCCGTTGGGGCGCATCACGACGTTGCCGGTCGGATCGTCATCAACCAGCCGTTGGTAAGACTCGCTGCGTTGGCGGACTAGTTCTTCGGCTTGCCTGCGCGCGGTAAGATCGAAATCGACCTGTGTCCGCGTCGCCGCCTGCCACTTTCCGCGTGACCAGTGGCTCGCGACAAATACATCCGAGCCGTCGCGATGTTTGCGCACCAGCTCGCCATTCCATTCAGCATTTTTCTCGAACAGGTCTTCGACCTGGCCGGTCGGCGCCGGGAACACCGTTTGCAGCAGCGCGTCGACCGGCTGGTTGATGGCTTCGTCACGCGTCCATCCATAGAGACGCGCCGCGCCGTCGTTCCACGAAGTGATCGCGCCTCTCTGATCACAGCCAATCACGGCGAGTGAGTTGTGTTGCAGAAGATCCGGGCCGCGCTTGCGATCACCAGCCGAAAGGCTTTTAGGACGCGACGGCATTACGGACGCGCCGCGGTGGCGGGAACAACCGCCTGTTTGCGCGAGCCGTCGGCCTGGGGCGGCGCATTCAGGACAAAGAAAAAATAAGCCGCGAGGGCGCCGCCAATGATAAGGAACAGAAAGAGGAAAGCCATCGCGCGGAGCGATCGATTGCGCGCGCTCGCCCGCTGCCATTCCGCGCGTTTGTGGATGAGTTCAATGTCGAGCAGCTTCGTTAGTTCCGCTGCTTCGGGCGGCAAGGATTCGGGCTTGCGGTCGGCGTCGCGCATAGCGGAGAACTACCCTAACTCTTTCGCTCGAAAAGACCCTAATGGATTCTGCTCCGCCCGATTCCAGTCAACGTTCGTTGCTGGCCTACACCGTGCCAATGGCGGCTTTTCTGCTCTTCCTCGCTGCGACCGCATTAGCAAAAAAAATCGGCGGATCGGTCTGGCTCGCTTCCGCTGAGTATTGGATTTACCCGCTGCAGACGATCGTTTGCGGCGGCCTGCTGATCGGCTTTTGGCGGCGCTACGAGTCTCTTCGGCCGCGCGCCGTCTGGCTCGCGATTCTGGCCGGACTGTTCGTCTTCGCCTTGTGGATTTCACCGCAACAATTCTTCCGCCAACCGGCGCGGCGCGTCGGCTTCAACCCCGAGATGTTCATCGCCTGGCCGGTCGCGTATTGGTTCACCATCGTGCTCCGCTTCGTGCGCCTGGTGGTGGTCGTGCCGCTGGTCGAAGAGATTTTTTGGCGCGGATTTTTGCTGCGTTACTTGATCGACGAAAAGTTTTCTCGCGTTCCATTCGGAATGTTTTCCTGGATCTCTTTCGGCGCGGTGACCCTCGGGTTTACTTTTGTCCACTCCGCGCCGGATTGGATCGCCGCGTTCATCACCGGAGCGCTCTACAACTGCGTTGCTTACCGCACGAAAAGCCTTGGCTCCTGCGTCATCGCGCATGCGACCACGAACCTGCTGCTCGGTCTTTGGATTGTGATGACGAAGCAGTGGGGCTTTTGGTGACCACATCGCTGGCACTACTTCTGCTCTCCATGGAGATGCGATGCAGTCCACCTTTTTCCAGAAAGTGATCTTGTGCGCCATCGCCGGCTTCTTCGCCGCCTGCCTGATCCAGTGGGGGAAAGTGTTCGTGCAGGGTGCGGATGACGCCTTAAACAAGGGATACGGCCACACCGTTCCCGCCGCCGTCACGCCCAGCCACTAGGCGCGGCGGAAAGCCATTGCCGCCCGCGACCGAGCGCATAATTTGCGTCGCGGCATGAGAATCGGCTTCGCTCAAATCAATCCGACGGTCGGCGACCTGAGCGGCAATTTCGAAAAAATCGTCGCCGCGTACGATCGGCTCGCGGCGGCCGGCGCCGAGCTCGTTGTCACGCCGGAGCTCGCGATCACCGGATACCCGCCGCAGGACCTCGTCTTCAAATCGCAGTTCGTTCCGCAGAATCTCGAAATCCTCCAGCGCCTCCACGGCCGCATTGGCCGGGCGGGGTTGCTCGTCGGATTCGTGGAGCCGAACCCGGGCCGCGGAAAGCCATTCCATAACGCCGCCGCCTTGCTCCAGCGGGGCGCTCCGATCACGAGCACGCGTAAATCGCTTCTCCCGACCTACGACGTTTTCGACGAAGACCGCTACTTCGAGCCGGCGCGGCAAATTACGCCACTGCAGTTCGGCGACCGAAAAATCGGCGTCACGATTTGTGAAGATATCTGGACAGAACATTACCTGCCGCGGCCGTTCTACGACCTGGAGCCGGTCCATGCACTGGTCGAGCAGGGCGCGGAGTTCATCGTCAATCTCAGTGCCTCGCCCTTCAGTCTCGGCAAACCCGAGGTCCGACGCGAGATGCTCAGTTCCCTCGCGCGCCTGCACGGCCGTTCGATTTCCTACTGCAATGCGGTGGGCGGCAATGATCAGCTCGTCTTTGATGGCAGCTCGATCGCGGTGAACGCGTCCGGCGAAGTGATCGCGCAGCTCCCGTCTTTCGCCGAATCCGAATTAATCGTCGACACCGAATCGACAACGCCGGCGCAGATTAGTCCCGCCGATCCTACCGGGGATTTATTCCACGGCCTCTCGTTAGGCCTGAGCGATTACCTGCGGAAATGCAATTTCAAATCGGCTGTGCTCGGGCTGAGCGGCGGCATTGATTCCGCTGTTGTCGCCGCCATCGCGGTCCACGCGATTGGCGCGGAGAACGTCGTCGGCGTTTCGATGCCCAGTCCGTACTCTTCGCGCGGCAGCATCGACGACGCACTCGCGCTTGCGCGAAATCTCGGGATCAAATGCCTTGAGATTCCGATCGGCGATGCGTTCGCGGCTTTTAAGGCGCAGTTCCGCGAGGTTTTCGCCGGCCGCTCGGAAGACGCGACCGAGGAAAATATGCAGGCGCGTTTGCGCGGCATGATCCTGATGTCCCTCTCGAATAAGTTCGGTCACCTGCTGCTGACGACCGGGAACAAAAGCGAACTGGCAGTCGGCTACTGTACGATCTACGGCGACATGGCGGGGGGCCTCGCCGTCATCAGCGACGTTCCGAAAACGATGGTTTATCAGCTCGCGCGCTGGATGAATCGCGATCGCGAATTGATTCCCCTTTCGACGATCGACAAACCGCCGAGCGCGGAGTTGAAGCCCGGCCAACAGGATCAGGACACGCTCCCGCCGTATGACGTGCTCGACGAAGTCTTGCGTCTCTACGTTGAGGAAAACATGAGCGCGCGGGATATCGTGGCGCGCGGCTTCAACGAAAAAACGGTGCGCTGGGTGCAGCGCCGCGTCGACCGGAACGAATACAAACGCGAGCAGGCGGCGCCGGGCCTGAAGGTGACCAGCCGCGCTTTTGGGGTCGGGCGGCGGATGCCGATCGCGCAACAGTACGTCGACTAAGGAGCGGGTTTCGCGGGAGGAGGAGATGCGGCCGGTTTCGCGACCACGCCGCCGCGTTTGATCAACCCGAACAAATCGCTGTCGGTCGAAAGCAAAAGCGTCGATTCCTTGCTGAAGGTTTTGCGATACGTTTCCATGTTTTTGAGGAAACCGTAGAACTCTGCGGCCTGCGGATTTTGCGTGTAGGCGCGCGCATAGATTTCTGTCGCCTTGCCGTCGGCGGCGCCGCGCAGTTGCTGCACGGTCCGGTAAGCGGTGGATTGGATCTCGTTCAAATCACGCTCCTTTTGTCCGGCGATACGTGCCGCTTCGCCTTCGCCTTCCGAGCGGAAACGCTGGGCAATTTGGCGCCGCTCACTGATCATGCGCTGGTAAATCCGATCGAGCACATCGGGATTGTAGTTCACGCGTTTCAGCCGCACGTCGAGCAGTTCGATGCCGAACTCGGCCAGCTTCGATCCGGCCGCCGTTTTGATCTCGTCCTCGATTTTCAATCGACCGACCTCGATCGGCGGAAGCACCCCGATGGTCCCGAGACCGGTCGGCAGCGTTTTCAGATTTTCGTCGTGCAACGGTTTCCGATCCTTATCGGTCCGCACGATTTCGATCAGGTCGTGCTTGGCGATCGCATTTCGCGTTTCGCTGCCTAGGATATCCTCGAGGCGTGACTGGGCGCTGCGCTCGTCGTGCAGACGCACGAAATAGGTCATCGCGTTATCGATCCGCCACCGCGCGAATGTGTCGACGTGGATGTAAGTCTTGTCGCGCGTGGGGATCGCGACGGGCGCACCATCCCATTCCAAAAACCGGCGATCAATCCGACGGACGGCCTGCACAAACGGAAGCTTGAAGTGCAGCCCCGGCTCGATGACCGGATCGCCGACCGGCTTGCCGAATTGTGTGATGATGACCTGCTCGGTCTGATTCACGCAATAGAACGAGCCGAAGACCAGCCGCAGCAGCAGAAGCGCGACGAGAAGTGCGATCCACATCGGCCAGCGTCTTTTCATTTCAACTCCACCGGTTTGCCTCCGAGCGGCAGGATGGGCAGCAGCTGGCGCAATGAATCGTCGATGATGATTTTCTGTCCCATCTGCGGCAGCACTTCGCCCATCGTTTCGTAATAAAGCCGTGTCCGCGTGATCTCGGGCGCCTTGATGTATTGCTCGAGCACGGCGTTGAATGAGGCGACGTCGCCCTCCGCTTCATTCACGCGTTTGAATTGATAACCCTCTGCGCCGCGCACCGTCTGGTCGGCCTGCCCTTTCGCTTTCGGCACCGCTTCGTTGTAATCGCCGTTCGCGATGTTGATCGCATTCTCGCGATCCTGCTGCGCGCGGTTCACTTCGTTAAAAGAAGCCTGCACTTCGCTCGGTGGATTGACGTTCTTCAATTGAACCTGATCGATGCGGATTCCGAGCTTGTAGCGTTTCGCCAGCTCCTGCATGCGCGCGAGCGCCGACACTTCGATATCCTGCCGGCCGATTGTGATCACTTCATCGACGGTCCGATCGCCGATCACTTCGCGCATGGCCGCTTCCGAAAGGTCACGCAAGGTGCGGCCGGGATTCCGCACGTCGAAAAGGTACTGCTTCGGATCGTCGATCCGATATTGCACGACCCATTCGACGAGCGCGGCATTGAGGTCTCCGGTGACCATGGATTTTTCCTGGGTCGGATCGTCGCCGGCTTGATCCGAGTTTGTATAACCGGGCGTGGTGAATCCGAACTCGAGTTTCAACTGCCGCCGTGTGGGGAGGACCGAAACGTCATCGATGCCGAAGGGCAGCTTGAAATGCAGGCCAGGCTCGACCGTTTTCAGAAACCGACCGAAGCGCAGCACGACGCCTTCCGACTCCGCCTGAACGGTGTAACACGACGTCCAAAGTAGAATCACCAAAACGATCGCGATCTGCGCAGCGACGATCCAGCGCATGACCGTCCGCTGCGCGGGAAGGTTGATCACAGCCGGAAATTCGTTCGTCATCGGGCTCCGTGATCGTACGTGTTCGGCGCAACGCCCGCAAGTGATGCGAACGCGGGGTACGCCGGTTGCTCACGCTATCTTTCGATGCGATTACGTTTTTCGACGTGCCAGTTCGGCCGCGTCCCGCACGACGGCTGACCTAAAATGGACGACATCGAAGCCAGCGCCCGGCAGACCCTCGAGCAAAATCGTGTCGCCGTCTTCGTTGTCGCCTACAACGCGGAGCGCCACATCGAGCGCGTTCTCCGCCGCATCCCCGAATGGGTGGCCGAGCGGTTGACTGAGATCTACATCATCGACGACCACTCGGCGGACACGACCTTCAGCACGGCACAGCAGATCAACTGGCCGGGGAATCACGCGCCACTGCGGATTTTTCGCACGCCCTACAATCAGGGATACGGCGGCAACCAGCGCCTCGGTTATCTCTACGCGATCGAGCAAAACTTCGACATCGTGGTGCTCTTGCACGGCGACGGGCAATACGCGCCGGAAGCGTTGCCGCACATTCTGGCGCCTTACGCGAGCGGGGCGGATGCGGTTTTCGGCAGTCGTTTTGTGCCACCACGCAGCGCGTTAAAAGGCGGGATGCCGCTCTACAAATGGCTCGGTAACCGCATCCTGACGAACGTCCAAAATGCGATCCTCGGGGCCCGGATGTCGGAGATGCACAGCGGGTATCGCTCGTACCGCACGTCGGCACTGCGGCAAATTCCGTTCACGCTAAACAGCCTCGATTTCGATTTCGACGCGGACATCATCGTGCAGTTTGTCGCCGCGGGTCTGAGGATCGTCGAGGTCCCGATTCCCACCTACTACGGCGACGAGATCTGCCACGTGAACGGCTTGCGATACGCGTGGCAGTGCTTCAAGACAGTCACAAAATATCGCCTCATGCAGTACGAGATTTTCTACGATCCGAAGTTCGACGTGAAGCGCAAAACGGCCGGACATTACACCGCGAAACTCGCCGAAACTTCGGTCCATTATTATGTGCGCCATCGGCCCGTCGCTCCGGGGACGCGTTTGATCGACGTAGGCGGCGGGCAAGGCGAAGCGGCGAGCCGAATGTTCGCGGAGAGCGGCGTTCACGTGACTTGCATCGATCAATTCGCCGATCCGTCCGACTCGCTGATCGAGCAACATTGTGTCGATCTCGACCAGCCTTGGGCGCCGCAGTTCCCGGTCGGTCAATACGACACCGCGCTGGCGCTCGATGTGATCGAACATCTGCGCTCGCCCGAAAAATCAGTCGCGGAAATATTCAAATACCTAAAGAGCGGCGGCACGCTCTACGCGAGCACCGGGAACATTGCATACCTCCCGCTGCGGATGTCGCTGCTCGCCGGCTGGTTCAATTACGGCCGCAAAGGCATTCTCGATCTCACCCACACGCGCTTGTTTACGACGGATTCCTTTCGGCGATTGCTCCGTAACGGAGGGTTTCGCGTCGATGAGGTGATTGGATTCGGACCGCCGATCCCTGATCTCGCAAAAAGTAATTCGAAATTCGTGAAGGCGCTCGACGCAATTTTTCATCGGCTGGCTCGTGCGTGGCCGACCCTCTTCGCGTATCAAATCTTTGCGCAGGCGACGCGGGTCGATTCGCCAGCCGATCTGATGGAGCAAATCTTTCTCCGGACGGAGCCGGATGGCCTGCCCGCGCGGACGGCAGCCGAGCCGGTGCTCGCCGCGCGATCGTGCACCGCGTTGGAATCGAACCAACAACCCAGTGATTAAGAGTCA
>JALYZW010000323.1 GCA_030945725.1 Verrucomicrobiota bacterium
GCGATACAGCCGAGTCATCCCTCTCGGATGCTGGCCGCGATCACCTTTGATCCGCGCCTTATCTGGGACGCCGCGGCGCGTTCCCCTCAGCCCCCCGCACTAACTAACCGTGGCTGAAATCGCTTCATCTCCGCCGCCGCCCGTCGCGCCCGTGATCAAACGCGTGCGACGGTTCTCCCCCGTCTGGCTTATCCCGATCATTGCCGCGCTGCTCAGTCTCTGGTTGGTGTGGAAATATTACTCAGCTCGCGGCCCGGAAGTGACGGTCCGCTTTGAAACCGCTGAGGGCATCGCCGCCGGCAAGACGCCGGTGATGTGCCGCAATGTCAATATCGGCGTGGTCGAGCGGCTTCGGCTCACGAGCGATTTGAAAGGCGTGATCGTCACGCTGCAAATGACGAGCGAGGCGACCGATCTGTTGCGCAAGGACACCCAGATTTGGGTGGTGCGTCCGCGCTTCGGTGGCGGCGGGATTTCCGGCCTCACGACGGTCGTCTCGGGAAGTTACATCGAAATCGCTCCGGGCCTTTCCCACGAGTCGCGCCGCGATTTCGTCGGCATCGAGCAGCCTCCGGTCACACCGAAAGGTGTCCCTGGGTTGCATGTCACACTTCATGCCGAGGAAGCGGGCGGAATCGGTCCGGGCACGGCCATCCTTTACAAAGGCTTGAGCGCTGGCCAAATCGAGACGCGGGTCTTTCATCCGGAAGTAGGCCAGGTCGAATTCACCGCTTTCATCAAAGCGGAATTCGCGAAACTCGTGCACGCGCGCACGAAATTCTGGAACGTCAGCGGCATCGACGTGGAGGTCGGCGCCAACGGCCTGCACGTCCGCACCGGCACGCTTGAATCCATCCTGACCAGCGGCATCACCTTCGGCGAACCCGACAACGAGCCCCCCTCGCCCACCGTCGCCGACGGCGCTTCCTTCACGCTCTTCAACAGCCTCGACGACACCAAGAAGTTCGTCATGAAAACCAGCCTTCCGTACCTCCTGCTCTTCAACGAAAGCGTGCGCGGATTGAACCCCGAAGCGCCGGTCGAATTTCGCGGCATCCGGATCGGCACGGTCGAAGGCATTTCATTCCGCTACCTGCCGGACGATCCCGAGCGGCGCGTGCCGGTCTTCATCAAGATCGATGTCGGCCTGATCACTGACCTGCCGCCGGACGACAACGTCGCCGCCGAAAACTTCCTGGTCCAGAACGTCGCGAAAGGTCTGCGCGCGAGTTTGAAGACCGGCAGTCTGTTGACCGGCCAGCTTTTCGTGGATCTGGATTTCCAGAAAAATGCGGAACCAGCGATGCTCGCGGACATCGCGAACTATAAGGTTCTTCCCACAGCGCCTTCCGGCGGCCTCAGCCAACTGCAGGAAAAAGCGGCGGCGTTTATGGACAAGCTTCAGGCGCTGGAACTAGAGAAGACTGTCGCGAACGCGACGGCGGCGCTCGCCGCGATCAAGTCCACCGCACAAAATGCGGACAAAACCGTCTCCGGGTTCAATGACAAATCGCCGCTTTACCAGGAGCTGTCGCAGGCGATTCGCCAACTTGATGAAACCTTGCGGTCAGTCCGCACGCTGAGCGGCACGATTGAGCAGAAACCAAACTCCCTCATCTTCGGAAAACCGGGAAAGGTCGCGCCCCCGAAAGGCACCCCGCCGTAAGAATCGAACCGTGAAAAAAAATCAATCTCTCAGCCTCCTCGGCGCTTCGGTCGCGCTGGTGTTGCTCCTCGCCGGATGTGGTTCGAAAGAGCAATACTACCGGCTTAGTCCCTCCGGCGCAGCGCCGACCGGCCGCGCGTCGAAAGGCGTCAGCATTGGCATCGGGCCTGTCGTCCTGCCTGGTTACCTGGATCGCGCGGAGATCGTTTTCCAGAACGGCGAGAACGAATTCCAAATCCCGGGAAACGCACATTGGGCCGGATCCCTCGATGAAAATATCAGCAGCGTTCTCGCCGCAGATGTCGCCCAAATTTTGCACTCCGGCGACGTGATCAAATATCCCTGGCCAGCCGGCCAGCAACCCCCGGCGTATCAGGTGCCGGTCGACATTCGGCAGTTCCACAGCATCAGCGGCAGCGAGGCGATCCTTGATGTTTCGTGGCGAATCCAGACGCGCGGGGGCGCGGCGGGCGCTCGTCGGAACGGCAGCTTCCACGAGCCGATCCACGGCGACGGCTACGCCGCGGTCGTCGCTGCCGAGAGCCGGCTTCTCGAGCAGTGCGCCGCGGAGATTGCGCGGTCGCTGCGGCGATAATCCAACGCCGATCAGCGCTCGATGCGCGGCGGCTGATACAGGTCGCGATTCGCCGCCGGCTCAAGGTCGTGCGCGCCGAAAGTCGGCACCGGAAACTCGCTGACCTGCGACCGCTCGAGGTGATTCGCTTTGCCGG
>JALYZW010000103.1 GCA_030945725.1 Verrucomicrobiota bacterium
GGATTGATTTCGTATTCGATGCCGTAATGGTCCGGCGGGCAGAGAAGCAGATCGCGCATGAGGACGACCGGTTAGCGAGCCGCTGTCGCGACCGTGTTCGGTAATGACGCGACGAGTTCGCGCAAGAACGGTTCCACATCCGTGACCAGCCCGATGGATTGGAATGACGGGCGATTCGTGATCTTCGCGACCGCCGAAGCGTCGATGTCCACGACCGCGATCTTTGCCGCGGCGGACAACAAGTTCGCGACCGCGACCGAATGCAGCATGCTGCCGATCATCAGAACCAGCGCCACGCCATCAAGTTTTTCGCGCATGATCCGCTGTGCTTCCATCGCGTCGGTCGTCACGCCGGGGATAGGCCCGTCATCGCGGATCGAACCGGAAAGAACGATCTCAACGCCGTGTCGCACGCAGGCGTGCAGGATCCCGCGCTTGAGGATATTTTGCTCGACCGCCGCGGCTATGCTGCCGGCTTCGCGCACGGCATTGATCGCGTGCATGTGGTTTTCATGACCGCCGTCCGTATGCGCGCCGTGCTCGAGATCGACACCGAGAGCAGTGCCGTAAAGCGCGCTCTCTGCGTCGTAAACGGCGAGACCGTTTCCCGCGAACAAGCGGTCGACATAGCCGCGTTCGATCAGCCGCTCGAGGTGCTGCCCCGCACCCGCGTGCACCACCGCCGGACCAGCGACGACGAGAATCTTCCCGCCAGCCGCGCGGACCTGCTCGAATTCACGCGCGAGAGCGCGGACCACGCCGCTCTTCGGCTTCTCCGCGGAGACAGTCGTGTTGATGAACTGGAAAACGTCGGTGTGCGACGTCGCGCGCGGCACCGGCGCGACGCGAATTCCCTGGTGGCCAATCACGATGTCGTCGCCCTTTCGCACCTCGTCGAAGCGGACGGCCATCGCTGTCCCGTGATCGCGCCGGACGACGACGGCGCTGTCCATCATCGCCGGTTTCACCTCGAGCTCTTTGCCGTCCAGACGGACGAAGGTCGGCTGATTCGTGGTCACGTAAAAATCGCGCGGAAACACGCCATCCTCCGGCGCCGGTGCGAGTTGCCCATCCTTTTTCTCGACCACTTCGGCGCCGTGTTGCCGCAACCGAAGCACCAGCTCGTCGAGCGCCTCGCCGGTTGGAGCCGACACTTCGACCCGCGCATAACTTTGATCGACGCGGTTCTGACCGATGCGGATCTCGCTGATTTTGAAGGCGGCGCCGCGCGTCAGGATTTGATCCAGCACCTTCGGCAGGATCAATGAATCGATAATGTGTCCGCGCAGCTCAACTGTCTCAGAAACCATCGGCGGAATTTACCGAGACGACGCCGCCGCGCCAGTGCGCGGGCCCGGTTCCGCACTCGGGGAAGGCCGCGGCGAGCTTCGCATCCGTTTCTGTCTCCGGAGTCCAAAGATGAAAGAACGCGAAAAATCTGCGGCGGGAGGGCCGTCGCCGGCAGGAAAAGCGGAAGCGGCTTTGGGCGCGAAGCTCAACCGGAAGCCGAAAGATCCGCCGACTTTCCCCGGCAAGAAGCTGCCGAATAATCCGCCGCCTGCGCGCCGCCGCGGGCACGCTGCTGACGAGAATGGGTGATCCGTCGCATCAGCTGCCAGCGTTAATCGGCAAGATCGCGAAAGCGCTCACCACGAGACCGGAATACTTCGTCACGCATCCGACCGAAGTGCACCTGCTGCGGAAACTGCCGGAGGGCGAACTCCAAAGCATCGCGCAGCAGCGCGGTTGGCGAATGGTCCGGAAACTCGGTGGCCGGCAGATGCAATTTTACAACGATGTGACCGTGCGACCGATCGAGTCCGGCAGAAACCAGTCGCTTTGATCAGCGGCGGAGCGTTTTCCGATGTTTTTTCCCGCCGTTGGAATTCTCTTCCAGCGCGGTGATCGGCAAGACGTCGACTGCAGCTTCGTCGTCATCGTTGAGCCACACCTTCGCGATTCGGCCACTCGGCGAGACGGAAAGGAAATCCGGATGCGGCACGTGCAATTTTTCTCGCCCAGGCACGATGATGTCGAACGGCACAAAGGGCGACCGGCGCCAGCACTTCTTGCGCTCGATCGCGGTCATGTTTGTCAGAATAAATCAGCGGCGCAGCTGATCAACGTTCGGTAAAGAACGCCGTCAGCGGGCTCGTCGCCGACGCGGTTGTGCCTTTCTCGGCCAGGCCGAGCTCAAACGCTTCGCGACCTGCCTCCACCGCCTTGCGGAAGGCGTCCGCCATTCGGCTCGGGTCGGACGCGATCGCGATCGCCGTGTTGACCAGAACGGCATCCGCGCCCATCTCGAGCGCTTCGGCAGCCTGGCTCGGCGCGCCCAAACCGGCGTCGACCACGACCGGGACCGTCGCCTGCTCGATGATGATCTCAATCTGCGCGCGGGTTTCGATGCCGCGGTTGCTGCCGATCGGTGAACCGAGTGGCATCACCGTGGCCGTGCCGACATCCTGCAACCGTTTCGCCAGCACCGGATCGGCGTTGATGTAAGGCAGCACGACAAACCCTTCCTTCACCAGAATCTCGGCGGCGGCTAGAGTCTCAACGCCGTCTGGCAATAGGTATCTCGGGTCCGGGTGGATCTCGAGTTTCACCCACTTCGGTAAGCCGACGGTGGCCGCCAGACGCGCGAGGCGGACCGCTTCCTCCGCATTCCGCGCGCCGCTCGTGTTCGGTAAAATCAGGAAGCGTTTTGGGTCGATGAAATCGAGAATGTTCGCGAACGGATCGTGTCGGCCGGAAAGATCGGCACGGCGCAACGCGACCGTCACAATCTCCGTCCCGCTCGCGATCAGGGCATCGCGCATTGCTTCGTTGGAACCGAATTTGCCGGTGCCGACGAGTAGCCGAGAGCTAAACTCGCGGTCGGCGATTTTCAGCCGGGATGGCTTGTCGGACATGACCACATTCTACCACAAGGTTGCGAGGGACAAAGATCGCAGGCGAACGAACGCTAGACGAAGCATGCGTTGTCGGGGCCGTTTGCCTATTCGTTCCACCTAAGTCGGACCGACAATGCAACGCGTCCGCCGCGGTCGTCTGCTTCTTCCGTCATCCTGAGTCGCACAGACGGCGAAGGATCTCACTGAAACACGGCGACTTGCCGCGAGTGACACGGCTGCAACGGAGCGGGTGGGTGACTGCTGCCATGCGACGGCGCGAAAACGCCGCCTGAATGGGCGAGGTCCCTCACCGTCTGCGCGGTTCGGGATGACGTAATGAGTGCGCGCTACCGGTGCGGAGTAACTACTTCCCCTAGTTGTACTTTTCATGCTCCCGTGCGAGATGCAGATGTGATCGAGCTTCATCACGGCGATTGCGTCAGTGGCATGTCGCGGCTCGATGCGGAATCGATCGATCTGATCGTCACCTCGCCGCCATACAACCTCGGCATCAAGTACAGCACCTACTCCGACCAACAGGATCGGACGACGTATCTCCAATGGTTGAAACGCTGGGGCGCCGAAACAGCGCGCGTCTTAAAACCGACCGGGTCATTGTTCCTCAACGTTGGCGCCGCTCCCTCGAATCCGTGGCTGCCGCACGAGCTTGTCCTGCAGTTACGTGAGTCGTTCGTGCTGCAGAACACGATCCACTGGATCAAATCGATCTCACTCGACGAGGAGGACGGCGGCGCGGTCTCACGCGGGCATTTCAAGCCGATCAGTTCGCCGCGTTTTTTGAACGATTGCCACGAGTACGTTTTTCACCTCACGCCGATCGGCCGCACTCCGATCGATCGGCTCGCGCTCGGCGTCCCATATGCGGATAAGAGCAACATCGCGCGCTGGGCGCATACGACTGGCCGTGACAAGCGCTGCCGCGGGAACACCTGGTTCATTCCGTACAAGACGATCACGCGGCGGGACAAAGAGCGGCCGCATCCGGCCACGTTCCCGATCGAGCTGGCCGAGAACTGCATCAAACTCCACGGCGTCGCGCGAGTCGGGACGATGCTCGATCCGTTTCTCGGCCTCGGAAATTCCGCTGTGGCCGCGCAGCGCTGCGGCGTGCCGAAGTTTATCGGCTTCGAGATCGATGAGACTTATCTCGCGGAAGCAAAGCGACGGATCGCGTCGACCAGTTCGGCGGGCTGATCTGTTCCAATCGCAAAACGCTTTCCGCTCCGCAGTTTGATCGCGACGGCGTCGCCGCCGGACACATTGTAGAGCCAGCCGAAACGGCTCAGGTGAATACCGATGCCTTCCCACCATTTAGTGCGGACTGGCTCGCACGATTCCACATCCGCGAGCGCCACCTGTTTGTAAACGAACCCGGGTCCGAACGCCGCGCGGAGTTTCGTGTCATCGACCGTGATCGTGAGTTTCCAAAACATCCACGCGGTCAAAGCGAGCGGAATCGCGACGACCAACGAAAGGCGCAGGATCGGCGACAAAAATGCCATGCCGCACGCGCTGAGCACCGCGATGATGAGCGTGTAAACGATCGCGCTTGCGAATTGTGTGTGCTGGTAGTGTGTCATAGCAGGGTTCCCGTTTCGCGATCGCCGTTCGCGGTGTCCGGTCGTGGTGCTTCAAATCGACTCAAGGGCTGCACGAGATTTCCCGGCAGCGGCCGCACGCGATCGAAGATGCGCTCGGCGATCGGCTTCGCGACGAGATAACCGGCGGCGAACATTTCCATCCGAGCATCGAGGTTGTCGATGTAATTCAACGCCATCGCCTCGGGTGTTTTCGGACTGACCGGCGAGCCGAATTGCGGTTCGCCGTGATGCGCGCCGATGAGATGCAGCAGATGCAGTCGCACATCCTCCGACGCGGGCGAGAGCGGTTCCCAGGACCGCGCCGCATCGCTCGATTCGAGTTTGCGCCAAATAGTGTTCACCAATTCGAGGCCGATCGAGATGTGGCCGAGCAATTCACCGCGCTCATCGAAGCTCATCGTGAATCCATTTTCCGGCAGATGATTTTCCCACAGCTTGCCGGAATCGTGGAACAGGATTCCCGCAACCAGCAATTCGCTGTTCAGTTGCGGATAAAGCGGCGCGATCTCGCGGGCCACGCGCATCATCTGCGCGGTGTGCTCGACGAGGCCGCCGCGCCGCGCGTGATGATAGCTGCGCGCACCAGCCGAGCGGCGGAAGCGCGCTCCGTAATCATCCAGGAACGCAGCGCAAAGGGCGCGCAAACGCGGATCGCGAATTTGCTGCGTGGCGCCGACAATAAAATCCCAATCCGCCCGCTGCTTTTCGCGCAGCTCGGGCGGGCCTTGGAGCAGGTGTTGCTGCTCTTCCGCGGTGAGCGCGCGGACGTCCCAGCGTTTCGCTTCGAGCCCGTATTGCGGGTGTTGATAGAACTCGCCGGAAAGCTCGATGAAGTCCTCGCGGTCGAGCGAGCCGCAGGCGCGATAAGACGGATGATCGCTCCACACGCGCAACGTCATTCGATCGGCCGCGTCGGCCAGCGCGAGCTCGCAATACGGCTTTTGCTCGCGCGTCACTTTCGCCGCGGCGGCTTCGACCTGAACATGAACCCGCGCCTCCACGCCGCTTCCGTTTTGCGCAGCGTGTCGAATTTGTTTCAGCGTTTTCAGTTCCATCGCCACAACTGTGATCATAGCTGGTCATCCCGAGCGAAGTCGAGAGACCCCGTGCCTAACCGATGGGATATTCCTACGGGATTGCTCGACTCCGCTAACGCTTCGCTCGGAATGAGCTGAGCGCGTTATGGTTTTGCCACGCCGATCACGCCGCACGCCAGTCGGCCACCCGCGTCGCCGGTCGGCTGTGTCTTCAGGTCGTCCGCTTTTTCGTGCACGATGACCGCATGCCCGACGATCGAGTCGGTCCCGTTCAGCTTCAGCATTTTGTCGGAGATTTCGACGTGCGCTTTTCCTGAAGCGTCGGCGTCAATGTTCCCGAGATCGCCAGCGTGCCGATCGGTCGCGTCTGGCGCACCGTGCTGATGATTGGTGGGATTAAAATGACCGCCGGCCGACGCGGCTTTCGGGTCCGAGCAATCGCCGAATTCATGAACATGGAATCCGTGCTTGCCGGGTTTCAAGCCGGTGATGTCGGCTACGACTTTCACCGCGTCACCGACGGTTGTGAACGTGACCGTTCCGGCCACGGTGCTGCCCGTGGTCGGCTGGAGGACGGCGATCGCCTTCGTGGCGTCGCCAGCCACAGCAACAGAGGACGCGACGCAGATGCCGAGAATAATCGAGGGGAGAAGTTTCTTCATCGCTGAAGCTACAGCTGCGAAGGTCGCGCTGCAAAATCACGTGCTACCACGTGTCATCCTGAGCCGCGCAAGACGGCGAAGGACCTCTCCTATGCAGACCGCGCCTTCGCACACTGGAACGGGCAGCAATCACGGTCGCGGTTCGTTGCGGCCGTTTCACTCGCGGTAAACGTGCGAGCTTGCGTGAGGTCCGTCGCCGTCTTCGCGACTCGGGATGACACGGGCGCTGTGTCCGTGCGCTCAGTGGGCCGCTCACACTGCGCGTCGTCAATCGATGAGCCCGCTGTTCCAATTCGGCGATACGCATCCGACCATGACGCGTTGTCATCCTGAGCCGCGCAAGACGGCAAAGGACCTCTCCTCTTCAGACCGCGGCTTCGCATAGTGGAGCGTCAGCAACCCCCGCTCGCGACTTCGTTGCTGCCGTTCCGCTCGCGGTAAACGTGCGAGCTTGCGTGAGGTCCCTCGCCGTCTTCGCGGCTCGGGATGACGGCCTCGCACGCGCGCAGTTCCACCGCGAACTCCGTGCGTGTCAGTCGATCAGCCGTTGTTCTATGCCGCGGTAAGCGTCGATGCGCCTATCGCGCAAAAACGGCCAGTGCGTCCGTTGTTCGTCCATCCGCGCCCAATCGATTCTCGCGATCACGATCTCCTCCTGATCGACGCTCCCTTTCGCGATGATTTCGCCGCTCGGCGCGGCGACGAAGCTTTGGCCCCAAAACTGAATGCCCGGTCCGCCGACGGGCGCTTCATGCCCGACGCGATTTACCGCCGCGACGAAGCAGCCGTTCGCGATCGCGTGGCTGCGTTGCATCGTCTCCCACGCCGAATGTTGCGCGGCGCCGTAGTGTTCCTTCTCGGCCGGATGCCAGCCGATCGCGGTCGGGTAGAACAGGATGCCGGCGCCGCGTAAGGCCGTCAGTCGCGCCGCTTCGGGATACCATTGGTCCCAGCACACGCACACGCCAAGTTTGCCATGCTTAGTCGGCCACGCTTGAAAACCGAGATCGCCCGGCGCGAAGTAAAATTTCTCGTAGAAACCCGGGTCGTCCGGGATGTGCATCTTGCGATATTTCCCGAGGAATTCGCCGTCCGCATCGATGATCGCCGCGGTATTGTGGTAAACGCCGGCCGCACGTTTTTCGAAGAGCGAGGCGATGATGACAACCCCGAGCTCGCGCGCGATCGGCTCCAGCCGCGAGGTCGTCGGCCCCGGGATTTCCTCGGCCAGCGCGAAGTTCGCGTGGTCTTCCGATTGGCAGAAATACTGCGACAGAAACAGCTCGGGCAGGCAGACGATCTCCGCGCCCTGCGCCGCGGCATCGCGGATTCGCGCGATTGCTTTCTCGAGATTCGCGGCGGGATCGGGCGCGCACCGCATCTGCACCAACGCGACTGTGGTTTGGCCAGCCGACATGGTTACGAGCAGTCATCCCGAGCGAAGCCGAGGGACCCCGTGGCATTACCATCGGCGTAGGCACGGGCTGTCTCGAGTCCGCTCGACATGACAAAGAAACGGCGCCCTCGGCCTGAACTACTTCACCGAATCCGCGGGCACAATCTTAATGCTCTCAACCGTGACGCGCTTGGTTGGTTTGCTGCGTTCGCCTCCGTTCCCAGCCACCACCGGCGTATCGCCAATCTTCGTCAGCACGTCCTCACCTTTGATCAATTTTCCGAACGCCGTGTACTGCCGATCGAGATGCGGCGCGCGGCCGAGCACGATGAAGAACTGGCTGCCGGCCGAATCCGGATCACTCGAGCGCGCCATCGAGAGAACACCTTTGTCGTGCAGCTTCTCGTTGAACTCCGCTTTCACTTTGTAGCCCGGGCCGCCCGTCCCGTAGCTGCTTTCCTTGGCCAGATCTTTCGTGTTCGGATCGCCACCCTGGATCATGAATCCTTTTACGATGCGATGGAATGCGGTGCCGTCGTAGAACCCGGACGTCGCCAGTTTCTTGAAATTCTCGACCGTCAGCGGCGCCACGTCCGGCCAGAACTCGGCGACCATTTCGCCCTCACTCGTTTTGATGACTGCGACTTCTTTCGTGGGTGTGTTCATAGGTGTGGTTTCTTTGGGTTCTTCCGCGCAGATTGCCGACGCACTCAGTAGGAGTCCAGCGCAGCAGGCGAGAATGAGTTTCATACGGCGGAACGTCGAACAGCCTGCCGTGAGCGCAAGTCGAATGGCCTGAAGTCGAACGTCGGCCGATCAGTCGGCCGCTCGCGCGAGGTGTTTCCGTTTCCATCGAAGGCGATGAACGAACATCGCGATCAAGCATCCGAGGAAAGCCAGCGCTCCGAGCGGTAGCGTAAAGAACATAAACCAGCAAAGCACGAACATCGTACACAGCGTGTCACCCCAGTCCGTCCCGCCGATCACGCACGGATGCGCGCCGCCTTCATCCAGCATGCACCCATTGGCATTCGCGATGCCGCTTGCGATCAACATCGAAATAATCGGCGCCAACGCGAACAGCGTGATCAGCGCGAACACGACGACGTAACGCATAATCGGAAACCGCGCGCCGGTGGGCAAAGTGGGAGGGTCCGTTTGCAAGCTGTTGCGAAACTAGAGGGTCGCGTTCGCCAATCCTTCGGCGTGATATTCCTGCAGGCTCTTCACCCGCAGATTCGTTCGTTGCAGAGAGCGAATGCCGTTCGCGCTCGCCTGCGCCGCCCGCATCGTCGTCATGATCGGAATCTTGCGCACCAAGGCCGCGTTCCGAATCGACACCTCGTCTTCGCGCGGAATTTTGCCGCTCGGCGTGTTGATGATGAAATTGATGTCACCGTTTTTTACCCGATCGAGCACGTTCGGCCGACCTTCGCGGAGCTTGAAAACTTTCGTCACCGGGATCCCCGCGCCCTGCAACGTCTTCGCCGTCCCGTCCGTCGCGATGAGCCCAAACTGCAGCTCCACAAACTCGCGCGCGACCTGAATGATCCTCTCCTTATCCGTGTCCTTCACGCTGATGAAAACGTTCCCGCCTTTCGGTAAAGGAGGCGGCGCGGCCATCTGCGATTTCGCGTAGGCGAGGCCGAGATCGGCATCGATCCCCATCACTTCGCCGGTCGATTTCATCTCCGGGCCGAGCGCGATGTCGGTGCCTTGATAACGCAGGAACGGGAAGACGGCTTCCTTCACCGAGAAATGTTTCGGGATGATCTCTTCCGTGAACCCGAGCTCGGTGAGCGTTTTTCCCGCCATGACTTTGGCGGCCAGTTTCGCCAGCGGCACGCCGATCGCCTTGCTCACAAACGGGACCGTCCGCGACGCGCGCGGATTGACTTCGAGGACGTAAACGTCGTCGCCCTTCACCGCGAATTGCACATTCATCAGGCCGCACACCTTCAGCTCGCGCGCCATTGCTTTGGTCGCGCGCGTGATCTCTTCGATCACGTTCTTCGAGAGCGTAAAGCTCGGGATCACGCACGCGCTGTCGCCGCTGTGAATCCCGGCCTGCTCGATGTGTTCCATGATCGCGCCGATCACGCTGATCTCCCCGTCCGAAATGCAATCGACATCCACTTCCATCGCGTCCTCGAGGAAGCGATCCACGAGAACCGGCCGCGCCGGGCTCACCTCGATCGCATTCTGCATGTAACGCCGCAAGTCGTCGGCGTGATAGACTAACTCCATCGCGCGGCCGCCGAGCACGAATGACGGCCTAACGAGGACTGGGTATCCAATCCGGTCCGCGATCGCGATCGCTTCCTCGGCGCTGACCGCCGATCCGCTCGGCGTCTGGCGAATGCCGAGTTTATCGAGCATCGCCGAAAACAGCTTCCGGTCTTCCGCCATCTCGATGCTTTCCGGCTGCGTTCCGATAATCGGTACGCCGGCGGCCTTTAATCCGTCCGCGAGATTCAATGGGGTTTGGCCGCCGAACTGCACGATCACTCCTTGCGGCAGTTCCTGATCGTAAATGTTGAGCACGTCTTCGAGCGTGAGCGGCTCGAAATAAAGTTTGTCACTCGTGTCGTAATCGGTCGAAACGGTTTCCGGATTCGAATTCACCATGATCGTCTCGAACCCGAGCTCGCGGAGAGCGAAGGCCGCGTGCACGCAGCAATAGTCGAATTCGATTCCCTGTCCGATCCGGTTCGGTCCGCCGCCCAGGATCATGATCTTGGGTTTGGTGCTCGGGCGCATTTCGTTCTCTGTCCCGTAGGTCGAATAATAGTATGGCGTGAAGGCTTCGAATTCCGCGGCGCAGGTGTCGACGAGCCGATAAGTCGGGATGACGCCGGCGGCTTTGCGTAACGCGCGGACTTCGCTCTCGTTCATCTGCCAGGCGACGGCGAGTTGCCGGTCCGAAAAGCCAAGCTTCTTCGCGCGGCGCAGGACGAGGGCGCTCTGTTCCATCTCTCCGCGCGCGTTTCGCAAGGCACGCTGAGCATCGACGATCTGGGCGAGATTATGCAGAAACCAGCGATCGATTTTCGTGAGCTCGAAGACTTCGTCGATCGACATTCCGCCGGCGAGCGCCTGCCCGACGTAGAAGATGCGCTCTGCATTCGGGACCGCCAGTTTTAGGCGCAGGATCTCGGGCTCGGCTGGTCGGTCCGCGCCATCTCCGATCAACCCAAACCGCTTCACCTCCAGGCTCCGCAACGCCTTTTGCAGAGCCTCCTTAAATGTCCGGCCGATCGCCATCGCTTCGCCGACGCTTTTCATCTGCGTCGTCAACGTCGCCTCCGCTTGCGGGAATTTTTCGAAGGTGAACCGCGGCACCTTGACTACGCAGTAGTCGATCGTCGGCTCGAAGCTGGCCGGCGTTTCACGCGTGATGTCGTTCCGGATTTCGTCGAGCGTGTAACCGACCGCGAGCTTCGCCGCGATCTTCGCAATCGGGAATCCGGTCGCCTTTGAGGCGAGCGCGCTGGAACGCGACACGCGCGGATTCATCTCGATCACGATCATCCGCCCGTTCTCCGGGTTGACCGCGAACTGGATGTTCGATCCGCCGGTCTCGACGCCAATTTCGCGAATGACCGCGAACGAAGCGTCGCGCATCATTTGGTATTCCTTGTCGGACAGCGTTTGCGCGGGCGCGACCGTGATCGAGTCGCCGGTATGCACGCCCATCGGATCGAGATTTTCGATCGAGCAAATGACGACGCAGTTGTCGGCGCGATCGCGCATCACCTCCATCTCGAACTCCTTCCAGCCGACGAGCGACTCCTCGATCAACACTTCGCTGACCGGCGAAAGATCGAGCCCGCGCTCCACGATCTCATCGAGTTCGTCCCGGTTGTAGGCGATGCCGCCGCCGGATCCGCCGAGCGTGAACGCCGGCCGAATGATCAGCGGGAACGTGCCGATTTCGTCCGCGATGCGGCTCGCGTCTTCGAACGATCGCGCGACGCCGGAGCGCGCCACATCGAGCCCGATCCGCAACATCGCTTCCTTGAACAACTGGCGATCTTCGCCTTTCGCGATCGCCTGTGCGTTCGCGCCGATCAGCTTTACATGATGCCGCGCGAGCGCGCCGTTCCGGTTCAACTCCATCGCGGCGTTCAGCGCCGTCTGACCACCCATTGTCGGCAGGATCGCGTCCGGTTTTTCGCGCTCCATGATCGCCTCGATCACCTCCGCCGTAATCGGCTCGATGTATGTTCGATCCGCGAACTCCGGATCGGTCATGATCGTGGCCGGATTCGAATTCACGAGCACGACTTCGTAGCCTTCCTCCCGCAACGCTTTGCAGGCCTGGACGCCAGAATAATCGAACTCGCACCCCTGACCGATCACGATTGGACCGGATCCGATCAGGAGAATTTTTCGTAGGTCTTCGTTCCGCGGCATCTGCGGGCGCGACTTTAAGCGAAAAGGTCACGGCGTCACGGCCAAACGCCGACCGTGCCACAGGCGACAGATTACTTTCGGCGCGTAAAATAGATGTTGGCAAAGCGTCGTCGAGTGGTCATCCTGAAAAGTAGCGATGTTGTCTCGACCGTTTATTTCTGAGTCGGTCCGGGTCGCGTGCTTCCTCGCGGTGCTCTCCGTTCATTGCGCGGCGCCGGCGTTTGGAGATGTGATGGGTCGAAAGTGGGTGCAACGCTATGATGGTCCGGACTACCGCCTCTTCCAGCAGAATGAGCAGACGGATTCGTTCGACCAAGCGAAAGCCGTGGCAGCAGACTCTGAAGGAAATGCCTTAGTCGCGGCGCAAGCGAATGGCTTCCACGTCAGTAAATATTCCGCGTCCGATGGACGATTGCTGTGGGAGCAGCGCACAGGCACGAGCGCATACTTCGCAACCGACACCGCAACGGCCGTCACTGCTGATCAGCGCGGCGATGTCATCGCCACAGGCGTAGTGGCGAATGACTACTACACGGCGAAATACAGCGGCACGACGGGAGCGCTCCTTTGGGAGCAGCGTTACGCCGGTTTTGGAAACGACCGTGACGCCGCGGTGAGTGTCGCGATCGATCTCGCGGGCGATGTTGTAGTCACCGGAACTTCGGTGGGAGCGGACCACGCCCGGGATGTCGTTTGTAATTCTTTTGGCGATATCTGTCACTTCCCGGCAACGACTGATTTCTACACAATCAAGTACAGCGGAGCTGATGGGCACGTGATCTGGGAACGGCGCTACGACGGCCCGGCCGCCAGCAACGACGCCCCGAGTGCGCTCTCCCTCGATCGCGCCGGAAATGTTTTTGTGGCCGGTTATGCGACGCGCAAGAAAAGCGACGGGTCGCTCGACGCGGATATCTACGTTGCCAAATATGACGCCGCGAACGGGGCTATCTTGTGGCAGCGGTTCCTCGACGGCGATGCGATTGATCGGGCGCTCGACGCGGTCGTTAATCCGGAAGGCGATGTCATGCTCGTCGGCAGACTGGGAGGCGCGTGTTTAGTGAAGCTTTCCGGTGCGGATGGAAAAACCGTGTGGTTGCAACGGAACTTTTCTGAGGTACCGGTGTCGCTGGGGTCGATAGCAATTGATGATTATGGAAACGTTGCTGTCGCTGGCGCGTGCAGTTCTTATTACTTCGACCGGGAGTCTAGTTATCAGCCCTTAGGCGACCAGATCTACACGGCGAAGTTCCGTGCCTCGGACGGAAATGTGCTTTGGCAGCAGAGATATTCTCGCCTTGGATCTGACAAAGTCGATTTAGGGGCGGGCGCAGTCCACTTCGACCGCGCTGGCAACGTCAAAATCGCAGCAATGGCCGCGATCACCGTGAACCCAAATACGTCGCGGCTTAATGCACCCAAACTTGGGCGCGACGATGGTCACATCATCTGGGAAAAACTGTTTTCGGCCATCGATTCGCGTTACGAAGAAACGTTTGGCGGCATGGTGCTGGATCCGGACGACCAACCGATTCTCGCTGGCGGCCTTTATCCGCGGCGGGGGCGCCAACCCTGGCGATACGGTTGACGTCTTTGTCTTGAAGCTAGCGCCAGTCGGACAGCTGACGGAGATATCGACTCGCATTCCAGTGGAAAACGGCGATGGCGCCGGCATCGGAGGATTCATAATTAGCGGCGCCGGTGGCGGAGCGAAAAAAAAGGTGCTGGTGCGTGGACTCGGTCCCTCACTTGTGAAGGCAGGGATCGCCGGCGTGTTGTTGAATCCCACCCTGGAACTCCACACCTCCGACGGGCAGACCATTAGTAATGACGACTGGAAGCAGAACCAGGCGGAGATCGAAGCAACGGGGCTCGCCCCAACTAACGATCGCGAAGCCGCAATCGTCGCAACGCTGCCCACCGGTGCGCACACCGTCATAATCCGCGGCTCCGGCGACACCACCGGCACGGGTCTCGTCGAGGTGTACGACATCGACCCAGCCTCGTCGGCGAACCTCGCAAACTTGTCCACCCGCGGTTATGTAAAGAGTGGCGACGATCTGCTCATCGGGGGCATCATTGTCACCAGTCCTTATCCATCGTCGGTCGTCGTTCGCGCACTCGGCCCGTCGCTGCCGGTCACGCCGTCTCTACCGGATCCAGTGGTCGAGCTTCATGATGCGAACGGATTCGTGATTACAAATGACGACTGGCGCAGCAGTCAGCAGACGGAACTGATCTCCACGGGTTTGGCTCCGACTAACGACAGAGAATCAGCGCTAATCGCAACGCTGCAGCCGGGACTCTACACGGCCGTAGTCCGAGGAAAGACAGGGGCGAGCGGGATCGCGCTGGTGGAATCGTATAACCTTCAGTAGGCGCTAGGCCGCGGCAGCGCTCCGTTGCCGATCGAGGTAGACTTTGCAGATGCCTTTGATCCGCGAGAGCACGTAATACGTCGTCTGGCTGCGCACCCGGACTAGTTCCGCCCCGACGATTCGCGTCACGAAATCGGCTGGCAAAGCGATGATCTCCTGCGGCGTCGCGCCGTCGAGTCCTTTGCAAAGAATGGCCGTCATCGCGCGGGTCAGCGTTTGCACTTCGGGACCGAGCGTCATCCGGACGTGCGCCTTGCCGACTTCATCGACCTGTAGATAGACGCCGACTTTGTCCGCGCACTCTTCGTCTTTACGGACGTCTTCCAAGTCGAACTTCTCACCGTCACGCGGCTCCTGTTTCTTCGCCGCATCGGCGTAGGAAACCAGCGTCTCGCGGCGCTCGTCTTCGGGCAGGATTTCGAAGAGATGGATAATTTTGTCGAGCTTCGGCGGATAAGCCGTCGACGCACTATCCCCGCTCATTTCGGCGCGGATTTTTCGATCGGCATGCCGACTCGGTTTCCCCATTCCGTCCAGGAGCCGTCGTAATTGCGCACGTTGTCGAGGCCAAGCAGGTAGCTTAAGACAAACCAAGTGTGGCTCGAGCGCTCGCCGATCCGGCAGTAGACGATCGTTTCCGTTTCCGGAGTAATGCCGCATTGCTCCAGGTAAATCTGGGCCAGTTCGGGCGCAGACTTGAAGGTGCCGTCGTCATTCGCCGCGGTTTTCCACGGGACACTTTGCGCGCCGGGGATATGGCCGCCGCGCAGCACGCCCTCCTGCGGATACTCCGGCATGTGCGTGATCTCGCCGCGGAATTCGCCCGGCGAACGCACGTCGATCAGCGGCTTTCCGCTTTTGCTTTGCGCGAGCGCCTCTTCGGCGAAGGCGCGGATTTCCTCGTCGAAACGCTTCGTCGGCACCGGGTACTGAGTCGGCGGATACTTCGGGACTTCGCGCGTAAGCGGTCGCTGCTCCGCTTTCCACTTATCGCGCCCGCCGTTCAGGACTTTCACATTCTTGTGCCCGTACAACCGGAACGCCCAAAGCGCATAGCACGCCCACCAGTTCGCCTTGTCACCGTAGAAAATGCAGATCGTCTCGGGCGTGATGCCATTGCGGCTGCAGAGCTGCGAAAACGCTTCCGGTGAGATGTAATCGCGGATCGTCTGGTCCTGCAGATCCGATCGCCAGTCAATGTGCACCGCGCCCGGGATGTGCCCGGTTCCGTAGAGCAGGATGTCCTCGTTCGATTCGATGATCCGAATGCCGGCGTCGTTCAGATGTTGCTCGAGCCAATCGGTGTCCACGAGTGCCTCGGGATGTGCGTATGAGTTCGGCGTGGGCATGCGAAAGAATGCGGGCGCTCGCTGGCTCCCGCAACCCGATTTCCGGCGGACGCGCCCGACCGAGCCTGCACGCGAATCTTGACCTGCGCGAGCGATCCGCTCTCGTCTTCGGATGCCGCAGATCGTCGTGAACGCGCCTGCACCGCGCCTGAATCTGGCGTCGTTTCGGCGGCTGCGCTTTTGGGTCTGGGTGAAGGAACGGGCCCATCCGAGCGATCTCCAGATCACGCTGCTTTGGGCGGGCATCATCGGATTTTGCGGCGCGATTTGTTCGATCGGTTTTCGCCTGGCGACGAGTGAGTTGCACAAGGCGTTGACCGGAAATTCCACTCCCGGTTTCGCGGAAAGCTTCGGCCAGCTCTCGCCGTTGCGCCGCGTTGCGATCCCGGCCGTCGGCGGACTGGTCGCAGGCGCGATTATCTACTTCGGCACCCGCTGGCGGGGCGAGGTGACGACCACGGATTACATGGAAGCCGTCGTGCTCGGGGACGGGAAAATTTCCGCGCGGCGAAGTCTGGTGAAGTGCTTTTCCGCGTTGTTCACGATCGCTTCCGGCGGCTCGATCGGCCGCGAAGGGCCGCTCGTGCAGCTTTCGTCTCTCGTCGCATCGCTCGCTGGGCGCTGGCAACATTGGTCCGCGCCTCGACTACGCCTGCTGGTCGGCTGCGGGGCGGCCGCCGGGATCGCGTCGGCTTACAATGCCCCGATCGCCGGCGCGTTATTTGTGGCCGAGATCGTCCTCGGTTCCCTCGCCATGGAGATCTTCGGTCCGCTCGTTTTTTCCTCGGTCGTCGCGACGCTGACGGTCCGCGGATTTATCGGCGGCAACCCGCTCTACAAAATTCCGCCCTTCAAGCTGAATGGGAATTGGGAGATCATTCCCTACCTGCTGCTTGGCATTGTCGCCGGCCTGGCCGCGCCCTGGTTCATTCGCCTGTTGCGGCTGAGCGAACGCTGGTTCGCGCGCATCCCGGCGCCGGTTTACCTGAAAATGTGCGTCGGCGGGCTGATCGTCGGCGCGCTTGCGATCGTGCATCCGGAAGTGTGCGGGAACGGCTACAGCGCCGTGAACGCCACGCTTCGTGGCGATTGGCTCTGGCCGACCGTGGCGGTGATCCTTCTTTTCAAAGTGCTCGCAACGAGCGCCACCTTCGGCTCCGGCGCGGTCGGCGGCGTGTTTACGCCGACCCTTTTCATCGGCTCGAGCGTGGGCTTCCTTTTCGGCCAGGCCGCCCAGCATTTACCCGGTCATCTCGTGATCAACCCGAGCGCGTTCGCGCTTGTCGGAATGGGCGCGTTCCTCGCCGCCGCCACTCACGCGCCGATCATGGCCATCATCATGATCTTCGAGTTGACGCTCGATTATCAAATCATCCTGCCACTCATGCTGGCTTGCGTGGTCGGTTACTATACCTCGATCAGCATCGAGAAACGCTCGATCTACGCGGAGGCTTTGAAACGGAAAGGCGCCGGCGATTATCGCCAGCAGCTCGCCGAACTCCACGTGCGCGATTTGATGAAACCGGACCCGGTCAGCGTTTCGGCGGACGCGCATTTTGGCGAGATCGGCGAGAAGTTTGTCGCGAATCGCTTCAACTATCTTTACGTCACGGATGGCGATCGATTTATCGGCGCAGTCTCCCTCCACGATATCAAGAATTACCTGAACGCGCCGGAGCTCGCCCAGGTCGTGATCGCCCGCGACATTTTGCGCGAAGCTTTTCCGTCTGTGCGGCCCGGGGCGTCGCTGACGGAAGCACTCGATAATTTCACCCGACACGATGGCGAACGGCTGCCGGTGCTGAACAACGCGGCCGACGCGCGGCTGATCGGCAGTCTCTCGAAGACCGACGTCATCCTCGCCCTCGCCGGGAGCAATCGAGCCGGCACGACGACCGAAGCGGATCGCGGTCAGTAAAAGCCGGCTCGCCGCGCGGCCGCGCTAAACCCGCCGCGCGAGGCGCGCCACGACGGCGATCAACTCCGCTGGTTCCACCGGCTTCGCCACGTGCATATCAAATCCCGCCAGCATCGCGCGCTGGCGATCTTCCGACCGCGCGAACGCAGTCAACGCGATCGCGGGAATTCGTCCGCCTTTCTCCTCACTCAGCGCGCGGACCGATCGCATGAATTGGTAGCCATCGGTGCCCGGCATGCCGATGTCGGAGATCAACACATCAGGCTGTTCGCGATCGAGCGCGGCGAGACCTTCCTCCGCGGACGCCGCGGTCTGCACAGTCGCGGCGCATTCTTGCAGGATGCGTTTGACGAGATCGCGCGAGTCCGGCTCATCATCGACCACCAGCACGTGCGCGCCCTCCAGGCCCGGCGGGCACTCGGCCGGAATTCCCGTCGATACGCGGGGATGCAGCCGCTCGGTGGTCGATTGCACCGGCTCGTGCTGATGCGCGATCGCGAGCGGCAAATGAACCGTGAAGGTCGACCCCAGACCCTCGCCCGGGCTGGCAGCGCGCACGGTTCCACCGTGCATCTCGACCAAATGTTTCACGATCGCCAGCCCCAGGCCGAGTCCACCGTGCCTGCGCGTTGTCGTCGCATCCGCCTGGCGAAAACGCTCGAACACGTGCGGGAGAAATTCGGGTTGAATCCCAACGCCTGTGTCGCTCACCACGATTTCTAGGTGAGAGTTCACTCGCTCAAGCACGACCTGCACCCGTCCGGCTTTCGGCGTGAATTTGAGCGCGTTCGAAACCAAGTTCCACAGCACCTGCTGGAGCCGCGCCGCGTCGCCCATGACAGGCCCGGCGAGCGGATCGAGGACCTTTTGAATCCGAATCCCTTTCGCTTCGGCCGCGGGTGCCACCGAGGCGATCGCCGCTTCGATCGCCGCGGCCACGTCCACATGTTGGACGTCGAGGCGGACTTTACCGGAAATGATGCGGCTCATATCGAGGAGATCCTCGATCAGCTGCGTCTGCACCCGCGCGTTTCGCTCGATGACTTTGAGCCCTTCCGTCAGGTCTTCGGTGTTCGGGGGGTTACTGCTGCCAAGAATCTGCGACCAGCCGAGGATCGCGTTCAGAGGCGTGCGCAGCTCGTGCGAAAGAGTCGCCAGAAATTCATCCTTCATCCGGCTGGTGCGTTCCGCGTGCGTCCGCGCGGCGCGTTCGCTCGAGAGCAACTCTTCGCGTTCGACCTCGGCCGCTTTCTTTTCCGTCACGTCGATGGTAAGGCCGTCGAAGCCAACCGGGATGCCGGCTTCGTCGTAAAACGCGCGCCCGATCGCACGGATCCATTTCGTCGCGCCGGTCGCCGCCGAGAGCGTACGGAATTCTGTTTCGTAGACGGTCCGACTCGCGATCGACTGCTCGATTGCGGCGCAGACCCGCTCGCGGTCGTCGCGATGCATCTGTTCGTAAAACGTATCGATCGTGACCTCCGCGTCCGCCGACAGCCAGAAGTGTTGTTTGACCCGCTCGTCCCACGAGAGAGTGCTGAAAGGTAGCGGGCAGAACCAGAGACCGACGTCAGCTCCCTCGAGCACGAGCGTCATCCGTTCCTGGCCGACGCGCAGCGCTTCCTCGGTTTGCTTACGCGCGCTGATGTCGCGGATGAAGGCCGCGAACAGATCGCCTTCACCCCCTTGTGCGAGGTGACTGAAAGCGATCTCGATCGGAAATTCGTGGCCTTGCCGGTGGAGACCGAGCGCCTCTGTCGCTCGCCAGTTCAATGTCTTTTGGCCCGTGCTTAGATAGCGGCCCAGACCGCGCCGATGCCCCTCGCGCAAGCGTTCCGGTTGGATCAGCGCGATGTTTTGACCCACCACTTCGTCGGGGCGATAACCGAAAATATCGGCGACCGCGGGGTTGGCGTAACGAATGGTGCTCGCGCGATCCAGGATCACGACCGCGTCGGTCGAAGTCTCCCAGAGTAGCCGGTATTCGGCTTCGCTCAGATGCGCGTCGGTGATGTCCGGGGCTTGAGCCATTCCGCGTGGGGAGTCTGCCATCTTCGCTGCGTGATGCGTTCGGTGGATTGCGATGGAATTTGCGCAGCGCGCGCACGCTGTGTCAACCCATCGCGTCGGCGAAGAGTTCCGCCATATGCTTCGGCCGGACGGGGGTCAAGTGCTCGATTTGGTGCCGACAACTTGTGCCGCTCGCGACGATGGTCGTCCCGTCGCGTTGGGTGGTGATCTGTTGCACGAGCGGCGCCGCCACTTGCCGCGACAACTCGTATTTCGTGGCCAGCGCGCCGAACGCGCCGGCCATCCCGCAGCATCCGGTATCGAGAACCGTCGCTTTTCGACCCGGCAACCGTTCCGCCAGCTGCGCCATGAAACCGGTTTTGATCAACGACTTCGCGTGACAATGGGCATGAATCGCAACCGCTTCATCGCGTCTCGTGAACGGTATCGCGTCGGGCGTAGCGCGCAGGAATTGGTCGATAAATTGTTCGAATAGGAAACAGCGCTTCGCAATCTCCTCTGCGTTTTCGAGGCCGAGCTCGCGATAATCTTCCGCGAACATCGAGTAACATGAGGGTTCGAGAAACAGGATCGGCGCATTGCTTTCCGCGACCGAGCGCAGGTTGTGTGCGCCCATTTTCGCAGCCGCATCCAGATTGCCCTGGCTAAAGGCGGGCCGGCCACAGCACTTCCGTCCTTCGACGAGGGCCACGTGAAACCCCGCCGCTTCCAGGACCGCGACCGCGGCGCGTCCGATATGCGGCTCGTGGTACCGCACGAACGTGTCGTCCCACAAAATGATTTCGCCGCGTGCGGTAGCGACACCGCGCGCCGGCCGGATCTTCGCAAACCAGCGATCGAAGCGCTGCTTCGCGTAATGCGGCAGCGGGCGTTTCGCCGTGATGCCGAGTGTGCGCTCCATTACCTTGCGCACCAGCGGAGAGTCGAGCGCCTTGTTCGCAATCGAGGGCGCCAGACAGCCGAGTCGGCCTAACAAGTCGACATTGCTCAGCATCCGTTCCCGCAGCGGCAAACCATCGCGCTGATGCCGCGCGTAGTTCAGTTCCGCTTTCAACAGCGCCATGTTCACATTCGACGGGCACTCTTCCGTGCACGCCTTGCACGACAGGCAGTTGCTCAGCGCCTCATCGAGCTCGTGCGAAAGCAGCGGATCCCCGCCGTTCACGCGCAGCTCGAGTGCGGCCCGGATCGCGTTCGCGCGTCCGCGCGTCGACATGTATTCCTCGCCCGTCGCGAGAAACGTCGGGCACATCGTCGGCGCGTCTTTTCGGCATCCGCCGCAGCCGTTGCACTGCTCGAGGTTACCGATGAATGACCGGTCCTTGAACGCGAACAACAACCGCGGCTCGAATGGCAGCTCGATCTTCTCCACCGCCGTCGTGCGGAAGTTTCCATCGATTTTGAATTGCCCCTCGCCGATCACCTTCCCTGGATTGAACAAATTATTCGGATCGAACATCCGCTTGATCTGCCGCATCACGGCGAGCAGCTCGTCGCCGACCTGCGCGCGCAGGTATTCCGTCCGCGCGATGCCGACGCCATGCTCCGCCGCGAGCGAGCCTTTGAATTGCCTAACGAGTGCTGAGACGCCGTCGGCGATCTGGCGATACTTCCTCAAATCAGCGCCGTCATGGAGATCGAGCACCGGGCGCACGTGCAGCAGCCCAGTCGCCGCGTGCCCATAATAGCAAACCTCGAGACCGAGCGGATTCATGAGCGATTCCAATCCGGCCACGTAGGCCGGGAGGGCATGCGGCGGCACCGCGGCGTCTTCGATAAACGCGACCGGCTTGGCTGGTCCGACGCGACCGGTGAGGAGCGACAAGCCCGCTTTGCGCACCGCCCAGACGAGATTCATCTCCGCCTGGTTCTGGCAGATTAGCGTGCGTAACCCGAGGTGCTTGCCCGACAGCGCCGCGAGCCGATCCGCGACATCGCCGTAGAATTCGACGATCAAAATCGACTCGCACGGCTTTGCATCCAGCTCCATCAGGTCACGCGCGGCCTGGAAATGGAGCTGGCCTTTTGTCTGGTCGAAAAGCGGCTTGTCGATGTGCTCGATCGCGGCCGGTTTCAAATCGAGCAGCTCGACCGTGGCCTGCATCGCTTCGGCGACGGACGCGAAGAAAATAAGCCCGAGCCCTTTCTCGCGCGGCAGCGGCACGATGTTCAGCTCCGCGGAAAAGATCGCGCCGAGCGTGCCTTCGCTCGCCGAGAAAATCTCGGTCAGATCTTCCGGCTCGCGCAGGAAGCGCTCAAGCCCGTAGCCGCTCCAGCGTTTTAACATCCCGGGCGGCATCCACTCGGAAATATGCCCGGCATTCCTGTGCACGAGGTGCGCGATCGCCTGGCGTTCCGCGCCTAACGAGTCGTGGCGCGCGCCGACCGTTTCGATCCGGCCATCCGCCAGCACCATCTCGACCGCGACTACGTGATCGGCCGTCGTTCCGTAAACCGGCACGCGTGCGCCGGAGGAGTTGTTTGCGATCATGCCGCCGATCGTGGCGCGAGAACTCGTCGCCACGTCCGGGCCGAAACAGAAACCGTGCGGTCTAAGGAACGCGTTCAGCTGGTCAAGGACCACGCCCGCGCCGACGTGCACGGTTCGTTTCTCGAGGTCGAGCCCGAAGATCTGCCGGTTATGGCGAGAAAATTCGACAACCAATCCATCGCCAATCGCGCCCCCCGACAACCCGCTGCCCGCGCCGCGTGGAATGACCGACACGCCCGCGTCCGCGGCCGCCGTGATGACCGAACGGGCTTGCCGCGCGCTTTTCGGAAAGGCGACGCCGACCGGCTCGATCTGGTAGAGCGACGCGTCGCTCGCGTAAAGCTGGCGGGTCAAATTGTCGAAACGCAGGTCGCAATCGGCGGCTGCGATCGTTTGTTGTTGGCTCTCTGTCATCGCGCTCGACGGGACAATAAGCGCGCGAGAAAAAGTGTCGACTGAGGCAAACCGCTCTGCACACGAGCTTGCCGAAACGCGGCGACGTTCACGCGGTGTGCACGCCACCGTCATCCTGAACCGCGCAGACGGTGAAGGACCTCACCGAAGCAGTCCGACATCCGCAAACGACACGACAGCAACGAAGCCCACGGGTGGTTGCTGCCACACCACAACGCGAACGCGCCGCCTGAATCGGTGAGGTCCTTCGCCGTCTTGCGCGGCTCAGGATGACAGCGTTCCGCGGTGACGGCGTTCGGCGGGCGTGGCGCGTCCCGGGGTTGCGGCTATCATCACAGCGAATGCCGAACGAAATGATCCGCCGCCTGACCGCGCGCGATACGCGATTAAGCGGCTTCCGTTTCTACGATCTGCTCGTGCACATCTTCGTCGTCGTGCTGCTGATCTCGAATCTCGTCGGCCAGAAAATCTGCGCCATTCCGCTCTTCGATTTTCACGGCCATCCGGTCACCGCGAACATCTCAGGCGCGCAGTTGCTCTTCCCGATCACTTACATTTTCGGCAACATTTTCACCGAGGTTTATGGATACGGCGCGTCGCGTCGTGCGATCTGGCTCGGCTTTTTTTCGTGCGCCATCCTGTCGTTGATGGGCCTCTTCGTGGTCTGGATTCCGGCCTCGCCCAATTGGCCGAACCAAGCCGCGTTTGAAGCGGTCTTCTTCACCGTGCCGCGCTTTATCGTCGCGAGTCTGATTGCGTTCTGGCTGGGCGAATTCACGAACTCGTTCACGCTCGCGAAGATGAAGCTCTGGACCGATGGAAAATGGCTTTGGACGCGCACCGTCGGCTCGACTATCACCGGCCAATTCGTTGACACCACGATTGTTATCCTGATTGCGTTCGGCGGTCGCACGCCTTGGGGAACAATGTTGAACCTGATCGTCTCCGGCTACGTGGGGAAGGTACTCTATGAGGTGCTCGCGACGCCGCTAACCTATCTCATCGTGAATACGCTGAAGCGGACGGAACGAGTCGACGTGTACGACCGAGGGACGAATTTCAATCCGTTCGCGCGGAATCGTTCGTCACCCGCCACAGCTTCATAGTTCATCGACACGAGCCGCCGCGCGCAACGTGCGCAGAATTGTGTGGCTTTCGTTTCCGCCGCGCTGCTAGTCTCGCCGCCTAACAAATAACTCCCCTATGCTACACATCATTTGGTCAATCATCGTTGGTTTCATCGTCGGCTGGATCGCAAAGAAAGTGATGCCCGGCGCGGCGCATCTCAGTTTCATCTGGACGACGGTGCTTGGTATCGCAGGCTCCATCATCGGTGGCCTGATCGCGCGGCTCTTCTCGCGGCCGGAACCCGGCTCATCGTTTCACCCGGCGGGTTTCATTATGTCGATCATAGGCGCGCTCATCCTGTTGTTCGTCTGCATCAAGATGAACCTGATCCACTGACGCGACGGTCTCTGCGCGGGCGGCGAATTAGCTGCGCCGCAGGGCTAATCGGCCAGGTTCCGTCGAGCGGCCAAGCCAGTTGTGGGGCAAGCGCTCCCGCTTGCCGGCGCGCTTAAGGGCGGTTGTCGCTCGCTGCGATGCGAACGATAGAGCTGCATGCTGTCGTTCGTTGTCCCCGCGCACAACGAAGAGCTTGAGCTGCCAGCCACGCTCGCAGCGATCCGCGCTGCTGGGGAGACGACCGACCTGCCGTACGAAATCGTCGTCGTCGATGACGCCTCGACCGATCGCACGCGGGAGGTCGCGCTCGATGCCGGCGCGCGGATTGTTTCGGTGCAGTTGCGGCACATCGCCGCGGTGCGGAACGCCGGCGCCCGCGCGGCTATCGGCGACATTCTGTTTTTCGTCGATGCCGATACGCACGTGACCGCCCCGACGATCGCAGCCGCGCTGCGCGCGATCGAGGCGGGTTGCGTCGGCGGCAGCGCGCGTTTGAAGCTGGATTGCGCAGTGCCGCTTTGGGCGACGGTATTTCTCTTCCTGTTCTTCGCGCTCTATTTCGCGGCGAACCTCGGAGTCGGGGCTTTCCTTTTCACGCGTCGCGAGCACTTCGTCGCGATCGGCGGTTTTGATGAACGGTATTTCGCGGGCGAAGAAATGTACTTCACGCTCGCCCTGCGAAAACTCGGCCGGTTCGTGATCCTGAAGGAGCCGGTCACAACCTCCGCGCGCAAGGTGCGAATGCATTCGCCGCGCTATCTCTTCCGGCAATGGCTCACGATGTTGTTTCGCGGCCGGCGCGCGTTGCTCGAGCGGAAGAATCTCGACGTTTGGTACGACGGGAAACGCGAGCAGTCGCGGAGCTGATTGCGCGCATCGCTGATCTCGCTTGCTGCTGATCCCCGTCGGCGACTAGAACTAAGAATCGAGTGCGAGACTCGCGCGCCGCAACACTCACCGAAATTATTCCCATGAAAAATTTAGCCGCCATCTTCGCCGTTGCCGTCGTCTCGCTTGCTGCAATGGCGGCCTCACTGTTCGCACAGGATTTCCACGATGAGTTCCCGTCGGGTGACAGTGGGCGCTCGTCGCGTTCAAACCCTTTCGATGCGATGCCGGACCGATCGACGCGGATGCGGACCGACATCGATAATCTGAATCAGATGTTCACGCACGTGGAAGGCGAGATGCGCACCAGCCATGCGAATCCGAAAGTGCGCGCGGACTATGCGCGCCTGGTCGCGCAGCGTTCAGACTTGAACAAAGCATTGCGTCAGCGCGGCGCGACCGATCCGTTCCGGGTCGGCGAACAGGTGAAGCAGATGAGGTCGGGTTTGCACCGGATCGAGCAGGATTTGCGCGTCCCCCCCGGCGGCCAGTATCGCTGGCACTAATTTTCCCCTACTCTCCCCGCCTGACGAATACATCGCCTCGTCGGCGTCCCAGAATCGGCACGTCTCCGTCCCGGTCGCGCAACGGAAATGGCCGGATCGAAAATACTTGTGTGCCCGTAAGCAACTGACCAATCGATAGTTATAGCTCACAAAAAATCGGTGGCACGCCGTTTGCAATAGGAGGCCGGTACCATGAAAAACAACACCAAGACCTCCGGTTATTCCGCGACGACTTATTCGTTGCTCATCCGTTCCGAGGAAAAGGAGCGCAACATCGCCGAAGCGATCGTTTACCTCCTCTTTATCGTCTGCGCGATCTTCTCAATCTGGCAGGCGGGACAGCAGCCGTTCACCGTGCGAATTGGCGGATTGACGCACTCCGCCCCGGTCGCGCAAGCTGCCGCTCCTCGTGCGGCGCGCGCGTAAGCGACGCCAGCAGTCCAACCCGAAATTCACATGACGTATCTTCGTTTTGCGGTCGCTTGCACCTTTGTGGCTGTTGCCTCGGCGTGGGCCCAGGAGAGAATTCCCACGCCGCTGACGGTGGATCAAATCGTAGCGAAAAACGTGGAGGCGAAGGGCGGGGCCGCGGCGTTGCAAGCGCTGCAATCGCTTCGATTAACCGGCAAGATGCTCGTGAACGGTGGCCGGCTGCAGCTCACCTATGCGGTGACGAAGAAGCGCCCCGGCGAAGTGCGCAGCGAAGTGACGATGCAGGGGATGACCGGCATCGAAGCGTACGACGGCACGACGGGCTGGAAGATCATGCCGTTTCAAGGCCGCAAAGATCCGGAGAAGCTTTCCGCCGACGACACAAAATCGCTCGTGGGAGACGCGGAGATCGACGGTCCGCTCGTCGATTGGAAGGCGAAAGGCAGCGCCGTGGAATACCTCGGGACCGAAGAAGTGGACGGCACTCCGGCGCTCAAGTTGAAAGTCTCGCGCAAGAATGGCGACGTGACTTTTGTTTACCTCGATCCGGATCAATTTCTCGAGATTCGCACCCTGACGCAGCGCACCGTCCAGGGCGCACAGATCGAGGTCGAAACCGATTCCGGCGATTATGAAAAAGTCGGCGGCGTTTTCCTGCCGTTATCGATCGAAACCGGCCCGCGCGGCGCGACCGACAAGGCGCAGACCGAATACGAAAAGGCGGACCCGAACGTGCCGGTCGACGATGCAATTTTCCATTTCCCCACCACTCCTGCGGCCACTCCGGCCAAATAATCCCGATGCGCTTTACCCATGCTCTTTTGATTGCGATCTCGTCGGTCGCCTCGGTCGTGCAAGCCGCGGATCAGGTGCCGTACAGCTCCGCGGCGATCTCCGGCCTCGGCGCGCGGAATATCGGCTCGGCCACCATGAGCGGCCGCGTCTCCGCGATTGCCGGAATCAAGGAACCGTCCGGCAAGACGACGCTATTTGTGGGCGCGGCGAGCGGCGGCGTTTGGAAGTCGACCGACAGCGGCACGCGCTACAAGCCGGTGTTCGACGAACAACCATCGCAATCGATTGGTGCGATCACGATTGACCCAAAAAATCCGCGCATCATCTGGGTCGGCACCGGTGAATCGTGGACGCGTAACAGCGTCTCGATCGGCGAGGGGATCTATAAATCGACGGACAGCGGCGATACGTGGAACGCGTCCGGCCTGCCGAACGCGGAGCGGATCGCGAAGATCGTGGTTAGTCCGGCGAACGGCGACACCGTCTACGCGGCGGTGCCCGGCCGCCTGTGGAGTGATTCGACCGACCGCGGTCTCTACAAAACGACCGATGGCGGGAAGACCTGGAACCTGATTTTGAAAGGCGCGAACGCCTCGACCGGTTGCTCCGCGGTCGCGATGGATCCGAACGATCCGAACGTGCTCTTCGCCACGATGTGGGATTTCCGGCGGCAAGGCTGGACCTTTCGTTCGGGCGGGAATGGGCCGGACGCACAATCGGGGAGCGGGCTCTTCCGGTCCGCCGACGGCGGCGCGACCTGGGCGGAGGTGACGCCGGAAACGAACAAAGGTTTCGCGAAAAAGCCGTACGGCCGCATCGCGGTGGCGATCGCGCCTTCCAATCCAAAACGCGTCTACGCAGTCGTCGAATCGACGGCGAGCGCGCTTTACGTCTCGGATGACGGCGGGGCGAACTGGGAGCCGCGGGACAAAAGCACTTACATGGTCTGGCGGCCATTTTACTTCGCAAACCTGATCGTCGATTCGAAAAATCCCGATCGCGTTTTCAAGACCGGCGGCGCGCTGATTGTGAGCGAAGACGCGGGCAAAAGCTTCGCCACGGTGGGCGGATTCCAGGGCGCGCATGGCGACGTGCACGATGTCTGGATCGATCCGACGAATCCGCAGACCGTCCTCTCGGCCGACGACGGCGGGATGTGGTATTCCTACAACGGCGGCAGCAAGTGGTGGAAAGGCGAGAACCTGCCGATCTCGCAGTTTTATCACGTCAGCCTCGATGACGCGGATCCGTATCGCGTCTACGGCGGGTTGCAGGACAACAGCTCGTGGGTCGGCCAATCGGAATATCCGGGCGGGATCACCAACGCGCAGTGGGAAAATATGTACGGCGGCGACGGATTCTGGATGTTCTCCGACCCGGGCGATCCGGATTATCTCTACGCGGAAGCGCAGGGCGGAACGATCGGCCGGGTGAATCGCTACACGCACCAGGGCCGCGATATTCAGCCGAAGCCGAACTATAGGGAGAAGTTCCGCTGGAATTGGAATACGCCGATCGCGCTCTCACCAAATGAGAAGGGCACGATCTATATCGGCGCCCAGTTCCTCTTCCGTTCGCGCGATCACGGGCAGACCTGGGATCGCATTTCGCCGGACCTGACGACGAACGATCCGGAGAAGCAAAAGCAGGAGCAATCCGGCGGCGTGACGATCGATAACTCGTCGGCCGAAATGCATACGACGATCTATTCGATCAGCGAATCGCCGAAGGACAAGAACCTGATCTGGGTCGGGACCGACGATGGGAATCTGCAGCTGACGCGCGACGCCGGGAAGACGTGGACGAACGTGAACGATAAGGTCCAGGGCCTGCCGAAGAATTCGTGGGTGAGCTGGGTGCAGGCGAGCAATTTCGATCCGGCGGTCGCGTATGCTGCGTTCGATCGCCACACTTTCGGCGACATGGCGCCCTATGTTTACCGGACGGGGGATTACGGCCAGACCTGGACAGCACTCGTTAGGCCGGATGACATCAAAGGCGTCCGAGGCTATGCGCACGTGATCAAGGAAGATTTGGTGAAGCCCGAGCTGTTGTTCCTCGGCACCGAGTTTGGCCTTTACGTTTCGGTTGATGGCGGGAAGGCGTGGGCGCAATTCAAAGGCGGTCGGTTCCCGCAAGGAGTCGCCGTGCGTGATCTGGCCATTCAGCCGCGCGATAATGATCTCGCGCTCGCCACGCATGGTCGTGGCATCTGGATCGTCGATGATATTACTCCGCTGCGCGCTTTGACGCCGCAGCTCCTGACGCAGGACGCGAGTTTCGTGTCGGCGCGGCCAGTGGAACAGCGCTTCGAGGCGCAAGGCGGCTGGGCGAATGGCGACGCGGTTTTCACCGGCGATAATCCGCCGGCCGGCGCGGTCATCACCTACTATCAACGCACGCGGCATCTCTTCGGGAAGTTAAAGCTCGAGGTGCTCGATGCGAGCGGCCGCGTCGTCGACGATTTACCGGCCAGCAAGCGGCCCGGTCTGAATCGCGTGACCTGGAACATGCACGAAAAACCGCCGCGGGTTCCGCCCGGCGCACAGCTTTCGTTCGGCGGCACCCGCGGCCCGCGCGTCCTCCCCGGGACGTACACCGTTCGCATGACGAAGAGCGGCAACGTTTCGGAAACGAAGCTGACCGTTGGCCTCGATCGCCGCGCAAAATACAACGACGCGGATCGCAAAGCGCAATACGACGCGGCGATGAAAGTGCACGCATTGTTCGGCGACGAAAGCGCGCTGATGGACCGGATTGTTGCGCTGCGCGGCGCTCTCGCTAAATCCCTGGCCGCGCTGCTGGCGGACGATGCGGCGACACGCAAGACCGTCTCGGATCTGGACGCCAAAGTCGACGCGACGCGCAAACAAATCGTCGCCACGACAGAGGGCGGGGCGATCACGGGCGAAGAACGTTTACGTGAACACACCGACCAGCTTTACAGCGCGATTTTGAGTTACGATGGGAAGCCGGCGGATTATCAGGTCGCGAATATCGACGCTCTGCGCCGCGAGCTGGATGACGTAACGAAACAGTTCGAACAAATCGCCGCGACGGATCTGGTCCCAGTGAATGAAGCGCTGAAAGCGAAAGGTCAGCCGCCGGTCAAAGTGCCGCCGGCGAAGGTGGCGCTGGACGACGGCGCCCGGAATTCGATGCCGGTCGCGGCGGCCGCGTTGAACGATTAGCGTTCGTCGACCCATCGGTTACGGGCTCTCACGATTAATTGACGCGCCGCCGCATGGTGTAACACTCGTTACATCGAAGCGCGGGAACAACTATTACGGAAGTGTCGCCGCTACTTCCTGAAGCACGGCGTCGCCAACCTCTCACTGCGCCCGCTCGCCGCCGCCACCGGCACGAGCGCGCGGATGCTCGTCCATCATTTCGGGTCAAAAGAAGAACTGATTGCTGCGGTCTTGGAACAGGTGCGGACGGCGCTGCAGTCTTCCTTTGGCGCGCTCGCTTCCGAAGCCGAGGCGACGCCGTCCGACCTGATGGTTGCCTTCTGGGAATTCGTCACTGCGAAGGCCCAGACGCCGTCTCTGCGGCTCCTGCTCGAGGTGCAGATTCTCGCGGTCCAGAATCCGGCTCGTTACCGGCGCTACCTTGCCGAAACGTCGAGCAGTTGGCTGCGTGTGATCGTGTCCGCGCTCCCACCGGGTCCGAATCGACAACAGACAGCGGTGCTCTGCGCGGCGGTGATCGATGGCCTGCTCCTCGAATTTCTGTCGACGGGAAACCTGCGGAGCACATCGGCAGCATTGCGGCTTTTCGTCGCGCGGCTTCGGCCAGGGAAACAATCGCCACGGCGCGCACGCCGATGAGCGATTCGCAACCAAATTGCGCCGAGACGAGTCGGGGCGATGTCACGCCGTCGGCAATTGCGTCGCGCCGGCATACGGGTCGCTTCATGCTCATCGTAGGCGGGATTGCTGTGGTTGGAATGCTGCAGGCGCGGGGCGTTTCACCATCGCCCCAGACGTCGCGTGTGCCGCTTTACCTTTCGGTGGTCGCGCTGCAGTTGCTGTTCCTTTGGTTCATCAACAAAGGGATCCGCCCGTATGGCCGCTCCTTGTTTGATTTAGCGGGCCGGCGTTGGCGCTCGCTGAAGGACGGCGGCACGGATCTATTCCTCGCGATAGGATTGGTTGTTGCGCTGCGCGGCATCAACTGGCTGCTCCGTTTCGCCTTTGGCCCTGCGCAAGCGAAGATCAGATTTCTCCTGCCGCAGAGCGGGGCCGAAATGTTGCTCTGGATCGTTGTCGCGGTCGTCGCTGGTGTGTCCGAGGAAATTGTTTATCGCGGTTATCTGCAACGACAACGCTGGTCGATCACGCGAAGTCTGCCGGTGGCTGTTCTGACGCAGGCCCTCATTTTTGCTCTTGCGCACATGTATCAAGGATGGCGCGCCGCTGCGCTTACGGTCGTTTATGGACTCGCGTTCGGAGCTCTCGCCGCCTGGCGCCGAAGCATCATGCCCAGTGCGATCGCGCATGTTGTCATCGACATCATTGGAGCGCTCACCGCCCGATAACGCGGGGGCAGTAGCGCTACCGCGGTTCCGTCATCGAATACCCGACGTGTCGGACCGTGTGGATCAGCGGCGGGTGGCCGAGTTTTTTGCGCAGCCGGCCGACGAACACCTCGACAAGTTTCATGTCGTACTCATGTTCCCGCTCCCAGACTCGCTCGCATAATTCGGTGCGCGTAAACACGCGGCCGGGCTCGCGCATCAGCACTTTCAGAAGCGTGATCTCGCGCGCGGAAAGTTCGATCCGACGCTCGCCGCGGTTCACCAGCTGGTCGGCCAGGTTCAGCGTCAGATCCGCCACGCGCAACGTGACCGACGGCTCTTCCGCATAACGCCGCCCGAGCGCGGCGACGCGGGCGACCAGCTCCTGCATCGCAAACGGCTTCGCGAGATAATCATCCGCGCCGAGCTGCAGGCCGGTCACGCGATCGGTCAATTCGCCGCGCGCCGTCAACATTAGGACGCGGCTGTTGATCTTCTTCTCGCGCAACTTCCGCAGCACCTGAAACCCATCCATGCGGGGCAGGCCGACATCGAGGACGAGCAAATCGAAGACGCGTTCTTCTGCCTCGCCCAACGCGGTCTCGCCATCGCGCGTCAGCGTCACGTCGTGACCGGCTTCGGTCAGCGCGGCGAACACATGGCGCGCGAGACGCGCCTCATCGTCGACGACTAATACGCGCATGGTTTCACCATCTCATCGGCGCGGATTGAAACAACTTCAGCGCCGACCGCCGCGGCTACTTCAGTGTGTAGACTTCCACGAGACCGACTCCGTTCCCACTCTGGCTCTGGCTCCGCACGATCGCGGTGTAAGGACCGGGCGCGAGGTCCGCGACGAGCGCCGCTTCGCGGTCATCGTGCGGTGGCGCACCGGCATCTTCGATTTCGCGTTCCTGCGTCGCGCGCCAGTCGTCGTTCGTTTGAATCATCGCGCCGTTGTTGTCACGCAGTTCGAGCTCCGGATTTTGGAGGACATTGCTCAAGCCCGCGCTGGCCAGCGATCACGTCGTCGCCGCTCTGCACGACGCCGCGCGTGCTGATATTGGCGAGCTGCGCCTCGCCCGCCTGGTCGAGATCGTATAACTCGATCAGCGCAGCGCCCCGGCCGCCATGTCCTGAAACTGCGGCCGTGTAGCTCCCCGGTGCAAGCGTGGCGAGAAGCGCTGACTCGTGATCGTCGCGCGGCGCAAATCCGGTCCCGCGGACCGCGGCTTCCTCATCGGGGTTGTCTCTCCAGTTATCGTTGCGCGCGATCAACTCGCCGGTCGCGCTGCGCAGCTCGAGGGCCGGATCCTGCAACGCCCCGGCCACACCGAACTCAGTGAGCGACGGGCCGACGGCGCGGAGCACCACTCGCTTGGCGGTCGTCCCGGTGATGATGAATCCACCGATCATCGCGTCGTCACCCAGGCCGACGCGGCCGCGGGTCGAGAGATTGAGCGGACGCGCCGCGACCGCTTGTTCGCGGGCGACGGTTGCAGTGGGCGACGCGCTCGGGCGCGGTGAAATCGTGGGCGACGGAATGCTGGACGGGGTCGGCGTTGGGGTCGGGCCGCCGTCGCCACCACCAGAAGCGGGCGGACTGATCGAGATCGCACCGGCGTTTTCGCGATCGAGCGATTTCAAATACGCGGTGAGCGCGTCGATGTCGCTCGCGGCGAGGTGCGACGTTTTGCCGTGGGTATCTTTGATCACGCGAATGTTGTTCGCGGCGAGGGCCGGATTGATCTGACCATCACTGTCAGCGGCGCGAGATTGTTGGTGCCGAGCCGATCAATCTGCGCCGAGCCGTCCGAATTCTTCGCGAATGGACTATCGAGGCTCACGTAAATCTGACCTTTCGCATCGCCCGCCAAAGTGCCCGAGCTGTCGCCGACCGTGATCGGCACCTGCGTCGGCAGAATTGGCGCAGCCTGATCGGCGTATCCAAAGCCGGTCGCGCGGTTCTGGTCGGTCCGCACCGTCCGGAAATTGAAACCGCGCTCGCCCGGCGCGAGCAGCGGCGAATCCGGCGTGAGCAGCACTTCGCGGAGCGTGTGGGCGCTGCCGTGGTGCAGATAACGCGGCACCGCATCCCAGGTCGCGCGGAGATGTTTGGTGTTGCGGCTCGAGAGATTTTGCGGCGTGCCGACATCCTGCGGCGGCGCGAATTCGGTGAAGAAATAATCGTTCTCCGGCCGATAAAATGGACCCTTCCCGTCCACCGTCATTTCGCTGATCACGCCGGGCTCGTGAATGTTGTAATCCTGGAAAGTGTCGTTCACCACGCCGTTCGCCATTGCGTTGCCGTTGTGATGGCACTCCGCGCAACCGGCGCCGCCTTGCGCGACAGTCCCAGTGAAAATTTGACGGCCGCGTTCCACCTTCGCCGCCTCCGCCTGACTCGCAATCTGCCCGGACGGATTCGGGAACAGCCGCGTCTCATTTTGCGACCAGAGAATCTGCAGATACGCGAGCCGATAGTAACCCACCTTCTTCGCCTCGCCGTTTAACTCGGGGCGTCCGATCGCGTTTGAATTCTCCTCTGTTTTTTTGAGCACAAAATCCTCGCGCGCATGGAAACGATCGACTGCGTTCGCCTGCGGGAAGAGCGGCGTCGGCGCGCGTTCGCCGAGCAGCACCTCGCCGTTGCAGGCGGACGCGTAGGCCATGAAATCGTTGTTCAAGCCCTCGTACCATTCCGGCCAGTTGTCCGAGATGTCTTTGTTCCGGCGACCGGTCCGTCACCCCGCGTAGGCGGACGAGAAAAACCAGCGCAGCCCCACTTCCTCATCTGTCGCGAACAACCCCGAGCCGTGGCCGCCCTTCACCGGATCCGGCGTGCTCGGCGTCACTCCGACCGCCAGATAACCCTGCCGCGTGAGGTTCCCGTTTTGATCGACCCCGAGAAACGAAATGTCCTCCGTCTGCAGATTCGCCACGAAGGCGGTGCGCCCATCGGCTGAAACCTCGATCCCTTCCGGCGTGATCCCGCCGGTAAATTCGAAGCCCGCGGGCGACAGAATTTGAGAGACATCCGCCGGATTCGGATTGACGCGGAAGACCTCGACTTTGTCGGAATGCAGCATGGTGACGAAGAGCAGTCCGTTGCGGATCATCATCTGTTCCGGGCCGCTGCCGCGTATGAGTTTTTGCGCATCGGTGTGATCGTGGAGGTCCACGATCTGGCCCGGGGTGACGAGCTGTGAATAGTCGCGACCTTTGTCGACGTAGCGATAAACGAAAAGGTTCGTTTGCGTGTCGAAGATGTTCAGCTCGCTGCCGATGTCGTCGAAGGTCGTCGCCTCACTCATGACCGGCGTGTAACAGAGCGGCTGTCCGTTGTTTTTGATCGCCGCGATCGTGTGACCCATCGTGTTCGCGACGTAGAGCGTGTTCCCGTCCGCGCTGAGGTCCAGGTCGCGCGGATTCGCGCGCTCGAGTTCCGTGTTGCCGGTGGCGATCTCGGCGATCCGGGTGAATTTCGGACCGGCCTCGACTCGGAACGCGCGGACTTCGTCGCGGGAGCGATCGGTGATGTAGAGCCGGGTGCCCGTCGAATCGAAGAGCGCCTTTTCCGCATAGGTGCCGGTCGCGAAATCGCCGATCAAGGAATCCGTGCCGGTGTCGATCACCGAGGCGACGACAACCAGGGCGTCGCCGATTTTAGGTCTCGACGCTGTCGCCGTCGGCGCCGTTCAGCCGCGCAGATGCGTGCCTGGACGGCGGCGCAGCAGCTGCAGCACTTCAGCCAAAACACTGATCGCGATCTCGGCCGGTGAGTCCGCTCCAATATCCAATCCGATCGGGGCGTAGACCGCGTCCAGTGCGGCCTCCGCCACGCCCGCCCCGCGCAGGGCGTCGAAGACATGGCGCACCTTTCGGCGGCTGCCGATCATCCCAATGTAAGCGAGATGCGGGATGGTTAAGGCAGCCGCCAGCGCTTCCTGATCGAGCTGGTGATTGCGACTCACCAAAAGAAGCGCCTCGTCTCCGCGCCAACTATTTGACGCGATAAACTGGGGCGCAGGAGCGCTCACGCACTGCGCCGCCGCCGGAAAATCGGCAGCGAGATCCGCTCGCTCTTCGACGACCGTAACGTGCATGCCGCACTCCACACCGAGCTTTGCGATGGCCCGTGAGCAATGGCCCCCGCCCACGAGAAACAGCGCCGTGCTGAGATGCTGGGGCTCGATCAGCACCGTGACTTCACCCCCACAGATCGCGCCGAACGAATTCGGATCGTTTTCGTGCATGGGATAACTCTTCAAAACCGTAGCGCCGTCGCGCAGGCTTTGCTGCGCATCGGCGACGACCAGCGCTTCAAATTTCCCTCCGCCGATTGTGCCGCTGATTTCTCCCGCGGCGTAGACGAGCATCTTCGCGCCCGCCGCGCGCGGGACTGATCCTTTTATCGCGGCCACCGTCACCACCGCGCAGGGCGTCCGCGAACGGCGCGCCGCCAGCATTTCTTCCAGCAGCGCTTCACTCATCTCGCACGACGATTCCCTCGATCTGCCCGTACGGCTCGTCCGTGGGAACGAACAGTTCGTTCTGATTTTCGAGGCCGAACGGCTTCAGATTAATCAGCAGGCAATGCTTGTTCGGCATCTTCAATTCGGCGCGCGCGATTTCCGGACACGCTGCGAGCGCGGCCCGGCCCATCGCGTAAACGCTCGCCTGCGCGGAGGCGCTGTAATCGTTCGCGAAGACCGCGAGCATGGCGGCGCGCACTGTATCGTTCGCGGCGTTGTAATCCGCTGGGACCGCCGACCATGTCCACGTCGCATCCAGTGCAGTCGCGAGGATGCGGTCGTTTGTCTCCGGCAGCGTGGTGTATTCGTCCCTCGGATAACCTTCCCAGCCCGAGCCGGTCGACTTCAGGATAACCAGCCCGCGCAGTCCCGATGCGGCCGTCGTCGCGTCGCGCCCGCTGATGGCGCGAGTCCAGCCTTTCGCCTCGCTGCCCGCGACAAACGAATGCGGGTGCGGCTTCCCCGCGATTTCCATCCGCTGCCAGTTTTGCGACAAAATCTCCACGCTCGCGTGCTCGACCTGCTCATATCGCTCCACGAAATGCTGTCCCAGCGCGATGGCAAAACGCTCCGTTTCCTCGCCGAGATGTTGTTTCGCCAAAGCGTTCACGGTGTTCTTGATCGTGTCGGTCGCGACCACTTTGCTGTTGTCGGCGGACGTGTACGCTGCCGCGAAATCGCCTTCCAAAAACACCGCGACGTCGATTTCCTTGATCGCGTGCTGCGGACCGTCGCGGAGAATTTTCATGACTCGGACGCGAGCTTTGCCGTAACGATTGCTCAGGAGTTTCATGGCGGGTTCGCGGACGACTAATAAATTAAGTGGGCGCTTGCCGCGATGATAAAGCTCGCCGCGCTGAACGCGCTCAGCCCGGATGAGTTCATTCGGGTGATCGGCCCGATCTTCGAAAACTCTCCATGGATCGCAGCGCGCGCGGCCGAGAAGCGCCCGTTTGCGAGCCGCGCGCAACTCTACGCCGGAATGTGCGACGCGCTGGGCGAGGCGACCGATGATGAAAAGCTAGCGTTGATCCGCGCCCATCCGGATCTCGTCGGGCGCGGCCTGCTGACGACTGAATCGCAAGCGGAACAGATCGGCGCCGGACTGCGCGATCTCTCCTCGGAGGAGATCGCACGCTTCGATCGATACAATCGCGCCTACCGCGAGCGCTTCAATTTCCCTTTCGTCATCTGCGCGCGTTTGAACAAAAAGCAGGCCATCCTCGCCGCGTTTCCGCCACGCCTCGCGAACTCGCGCGAGAAAGAGATCGAGACAGCGCTCGCCGAAATCTGCAAGATCGCGGAGTTGCGGCTGGCAGACCTCGTCGAATGAGCACTCTTTCCACTCACGTTCTCGATACCGCGAACGGCCGACCGGCGGCGGGGATGAAGATCGAGCTTTGGTCGCGCGACCGGTCAGCACTGTTAAAAACTGTGACCACGAACGCTGATGGTCGCACGGACGCGCCGCTCTTATCCACGGACGAAATGACGTCCGGCGAATACGAGCTCGTATTCCATGTCGGCGAATATTTCGACGATCGCAGTTTCCTCGATCAAGTGCCGGTGCGCTTCACGATTCCCGACGCGCAGGCAAAGTATCATGTGCCATTGCTGGTCACTCCATGGGCCTACAGCACGTATCGCGGAAGTTAGGTCCGTCGGCGGTTGATCGATGAATCCAGCTGACGCATCGGCAACGGCTCCGGCCGGCATGGTTGACCTGGCGTCGGCCCGTGTCGGCGGCATCGCTCTGGTGGCAAATGATGAATTTTTCGCCGCGAAGGAAAACCTCCTCAAAGCCGATCGAGGCGTCTTCATTCCGGACAAGTACACCGATCGTGGCAAATGGATGGATGGCTGGGAGAGCCGGCGGCGACGCACCCCCGGCCACGATTGGTGTGTCGTTCAACTCGGGCTCCGCGGCATCATCCAACGAGTCGACATCGATACGAACCACTTCCTCGGGAACCATCCGCCGTTCGCATCGCTCGATGCCGTCGACCTAACGAATGGATTCCCGAGCGATCTCTCCGCCCTCCAGGGGCTCCCCTGGCGCGCGATCCTCGCACAGTCTCCGTTAAACCCGGGATCGCAGAACCTGTTCGACATCACGAGCGAACAGGCCTGGACGCATGTGCGGTTGAATATCATCCCTGACGGTGGCGTCGCTCGCCTCCGGGTTTACGGCGTCGTCGTTCCAGACTGGAGCAAGCTGACACCGGGCGCACTCGTCGACCTCGCTGCGATCGAGAATGGAGGCGTGCCGCTGGCCTGCAGCGACATGTTCTTCAGCTCGATGAACAATTTGATCATGCCGGGCCGGGCCGAAAACATGGGCGATGGGTGGGAGACAAAACGCCGCCGTGCTCCCGGGCACGACTGGATTATCCTGAAACTTGGACTGCCCGGTTCGATCGGAAAAGTCGAAATCGACACCAACCATTTCAAAGGCAACTACCCGGACCTGTGCTCGCTCGACGCGTGCTCCGCATCCGGCGCCTCGATCACCGACCTAACGAGTCTAGAACAGCGCTGGAGCGAGCTGCTTTCGAAAACCAAACTGCAGGCCGACACGCAGCATTTTTTCGAGCACGAACTTTCATCGCTCGGCGATTGCACTCACGTCCGCCTGAACATTTTTCCGGACGGCGGGGTCAGCCGACTACGGGTCTGGGCGACACCTCGCGTGATGCAGAAGGCATGAGCGATTTCGATCTGCTCGTGCGCGCCGACGAAGATCTTGGAATCGACGATGGAAAGATTGTGGCCCTTGGCCAAAATCTCGCCGGGACGGCGAAGTTGGAAATCGATGCGCGCGAACTGACGATTTTTCCCGGCGTCATTGACGCCCACGTTCACTTCAATGAGCCGGGGCGCACGGAGTGGGAAGGGTTCGCGAGCGGTTCCCGCGCGGCGGCCGCCGGCGGCACGACGACGGTATTCGACATGCCGCTTAACGCGCATCCGCCGACCACAAATCGCACGAGCTTCGAGCTGAAACGCGCCGCGGCGGAGGCAAGTTCGCTTCTCGATTTCGGACTTTGGGGCGGTTTGCTGCCCGGCAATCTCTCGGAATTGGAAGCACTGCGCGATTGCGGCGTGGTCGGATTGAAGGCGTTCATGTGCGACAGCGGCCTCGCCGACTTCCCGGCGATCGACATGGCGACATTGCGCGCCGGGATGGAGCGCGCGGCAGAGCTCGATCTTCTTGTCGCGGTGCACGCGGAGTCGGACGAAATGACGCGCGCGTTAACCGACGCGGCGCGTGCCGCCGGCAAAAAAAGCGCGCGAGACTATCTCGAATCCCGGCCGATCACGGCCGAGCACGACGCGATTCGGCGCGCCATCGATCTCGCCGCGGAAACGGGCTGCCGATTGCACATCGTGCATGTGAGTTGCGGAAGCGGCGTTAGGGTTGTGGCGGAAGCGCGGGCTCGTGGGGTCGATGTCACGTGCGAAACTTGCCCGCACTACCTCGTGCTCACAGAAGAAGATCTGGAACGGCTGGGAGCCGTCGCCAAATGCGCGCCGCCTCTTCGTTCACGCGACGAGCAGCGCGAGCTGCACGACCGATTGCGCGATATCAGCACGGTAGGCTCCGATCACTCGCCTGCGCCGCCAGAGATGAAGCAACACGCGGATTTTTTCGAGGTTTGGGGCGGCATCTCCGGTGTCCAGCACCTTTTGTCGCTCATGATTGAGGTCGGCATCCAGCCTGACGAAATTCACCGCCTAACGAGCAGAGATGTGGCGGCGCGGTTCCGGGTGCCGTCAAAAGGAGCGCTCGTCATCGGAAACGACGCCGACTTTACGCTGGTGGATCTCGCGACGGCAGAACTCGTTAGGCCGGAGTCGCTTCATTATCGGCATAAACAGAGTCCATACGTGGGCCGGACGCTGCGAAGCGTGATTCGGCGTACATTTTTGCGGGGACAAATGATTTTCGACCATGGTAGATTCGCGCCTCGGCCTTTCGGCAAATTAGTGCGTCCCGATCCCCGCCGCCGCATGAACGAGACTTCGCTTTGAATCTCCGCACGAGCCTCGAGTCCAGAGAAGTCGAAAAGATCAGCGCACCATTGGCCGACGCGAACGCGGCCTTCACGCGCCGGTATCCGGGCGGATCGAACCGGCGTCAGGCAGTGCACACCGTCTACGGCGGGGCCCATCTCTTCAGAGCGGATACGGCGCAGCGGCTCGGCTCTGTGGCGCTGCGTTCTCTGGAAGAATATACTCCTGACGCCGCGACTCTCGCGGGAGTGCTCGGGATCGACCGCGACGTTTCGCGAAAAGTTTACGAACGGATCGTCGAGAAGCTGCGGCGCGAAGCGGTCGAGGATTTTCGCCTCGATTTTGAAGACGGCTACGGCAATCGAGCGGACACAGAGGAAGATCAGCACGCGGCCTCCAGCGCAGCGGAAGTCGCGCGCGGCATGATTTCGAAATCGCTGCCACCGTTCATCGGCGTCCGAATCAAGCCGCTAAGTGAAGAACTGCGCATTCGCAGCATGCGGACGCTCGATGTTTTCATCACCTCGCTGGTTGCCGAGGCCCACGGAAATCTGCCGGAAAACTTTGTCGTCACAGTGCCGAAAGTGCAGCTCCCAGAGCAGGTGGCGGCGGCCGTTCGCTTCTTCGAATTACTCGAGCAGCGCACTGGCCTAACGAGTGGCTCATTGAAACTCGAGCCGATGATCGAGACACCGCAGGCCATTATCGACGAACGAGGGAGCAGCGCGATTGCTTCCTTGATTGACGCCGCGGAAGGCCGGTGCCAAAGCATTCATTTCGGCGTGTACGATTACACCGCGTCGTGCGGCATTACCGCAGCCTACCAGGCGATGGGTCATCCGACCTGCGACTTCGCGCGTCAGGTGATGTTGGTTTCGACCGCCGGGACCGGCGTTCATTTGTCGGACGGCGCGACGAATATCCTGCCGGTCGGTCCGCACCGCGCGAGTGAGGGCAAGTCGCTTACCCCGGAGCAGAGGGAGCAGAACCGCGCCGCCGTCCACGCGGCGTGGCAGCGCGGGTTTAACGACAACATGCATTCGTTGCGCAATGGATTTTACCAGGGCTGGGATCTGCATCCGGCGCAATTTGTGACTCGTTACGCGGCAGTCTATTTCTTCTTCCTCTCCAGCCTAACGAGTGCTTCCGGACGGCTAAAAGCGTTCGTCGAAAAGGCGGCGCTCGCTTCGCTCTTTGGCGATGTGTTCGATGACGCCGCCACCGGCCAGGGGCTGCTCAATTTTTTTCTTCGCGGCATCGCGTGCGGCGCCATTACCGAAGAAGAAGCACGCGAGACTGGACTGTCGCTCGACGAAATTCGTTCGCGTTCGTTCCTGAAAATCCTGCAGAATCGGCGCGCCTCATGAGCAGCGCGATCGAGTTTCGATTGAACGGCCAGGCCGTCCGCGTTGACTCGATTTCGCCAAACACCACGCTCCTCGAATGGTTGCGCGCAACCGGGCGGACCGGTTCAAAGGAAGGATGCGCGGAAGGAGACTGCGGCGCGTGTTCGGTCGCCATCGTCGATCGCGACGCGCGCGGCAAGCGTTGCTATCGCTCGATCAACAGCTGTCTCGTTCCCCTGCCGTTAATGTGTGGTCGCGACATCGTCACGGTCGAGGGCGTAGGCTGCTCGAAGCTCCACCCTGTCCAGCAGGCGATGGTCGAGAATTTCGGGTCGCAATGCGGCTACTGCACGCCCGGATTCATCATGTCGATGTTCGAGGGCTATTATCGCAAGGACCTCAAAACGGCGGCGCAACTTGATGAACAACTCTGCGGCAATCTCTGCCGTTGTACTGGCTGTCGACCGATCCGGGACGCCGCAGCGGACGCCTTCGCGCAACGGAAAGGAGCCGACGACTTCGATGCGCAGCTTAGGACCGCGAAAGCGAAACTCGGGCCGGCGCGCTACCTTTTCGGCTCGGAGAAATTTCTGCGGCCGACCTCTCTTGCGAGGCTCTTCGCGATCATGGCGGAGAATCCCGGCGGCCGATTGATTGCGGGCGCGACGGAGCTCGGCCTGGAGATCACCAAGAAGTTCCAGAAATTCCCGACGCTGATTTCGCTTGAAGCAATTGGCGAGCTAACCACAATTTCCTCAACCGAGGCGGAGTGGACGATCGGCGCGGCGACCACACTGACGCGGCTGGACGACTCGTTAGGCGCAGAATATCCGGAACTGCGCGAAATGCTGCTGGTCTTCGGTTCACGCCAAATTCGAAATCGCGCCACGGTCGGCGGCAATCTCGCGACCGCTTCGCCGATTGGAGATTGCGCACCGGTGCTGCTCGCGCTCGAAGCGCGCGTTGTCCTTGCGTCGGCCGAGGGCGAACGCGTCATCGCACTTGACGATTTCTTCGTCTCGTATCGCCAGACCGCGCTTCGACCCGGCGAAATCCTGAAGTCGATTTCGGTGCCGCGAATTGCGGCCGACACGCGGTCGATCCGCCGGTTCTACAAGGTCTCGAAACGCCGTGAAATGGACATCAGCACGGTGGCGGCCGCGTTCGCGGTGCGTGTAACGGAAGGTGGCACGATCGTGCACGCGCGACTCGCTTACGGTGGTGTTGCCGCGATGCCGATTCGCGCGCGGGCGACGGAGCGCGCATTGATCGGGAAACGCTGGAACACCGGGACGTGCGAAGAAGTCTTGGCGATCGCGGGTGCTGAGTTCACGCCGCTATCGGACGTGCGCGGAAGCGCCACGTATCGGCAGGAGTTAATCAAGACTTTGCTGCGCAAATTTTTCGCCGATGGAGGCGAACCCGCGACCACGAAATCAATCGCGCGTTCGCTGCCAACGTCCGGCGGCGTGCTGCCGCACGAGAGTGCGCACAAGCACGTGACCGGCGAGGCGATTTACGTCGATGACCGCGCGCAGCAGGAACAGATGCTCGAGGTCTGGCCGGTCTGTTCGCCGCACGCCCACGCGACGATTTTGCGGCGCGACGCCTCGGCCGCGCGCGCAATGCCGGGAATATCGGCGGTGTTGCTGGCCGAGGATATCCCGGGGTTGAACGACGTTGGGGCGGTGCGACACGACGAGGTTTTGCTGGCTGACCACGAAGCGTTTTATCACGGGCAGATCGTCGCGGTTGTAGTCGGCGTAACGCAGGAGATTTGTCGAGCGGCAGCGGAAAAGATCGTGGTCGAATACGAAGTGTTGCCGGCGATTTTCACGATCGAAGAGGCGATCGACGTCGCGAGTTTTCATACTGAGCCAAACCACATTCGGCGGGGCGACGTGGGAACGTCGATGGCAGTGGCGGCGAATAAGCTGGACGGCGAGTTTTCGTTCGGTGGCCAGGATCATTTTTACCTCGAGACAAATGCGGCCTGGGCGGAGGTCGGCGAGGATGGAAGCGTCTTCATCAACTCGTCAACGCAGCATCCGTCCGAAGTGCAGCACATCGTTGCGCATGTGTTGCGATTGCCGATGCACAGCGTGGTCGTCGAGTGCCCGCGGATGGGCGGTGGCTTCGGCGGTAAGGAGACGCAAGCGGCCGGTTTGGCAGCGCTCGCGGCGCTCGCCGCGACGAAGACGCGGCGGAAAGTGCGCGTCCGTTTCAATCGCGATCAGGACATGATGATCACCGGGAAACGGCATCCGTTTCTCGGCCGATTTCGGATTGGATTCGACAACGAGGGCAGATTGCTCGCAGCAAAGATCGACCTCTTCTCGAATGGCGGGTGGTCCTTGGATTTGTCGCGCGCCGTCACCGACCGCGCGGTGTTCCACCTCGATAACGCTTACTACATTCCGAACGTCGAATTCAGTGGGACGGTCGCGAAGACGAATCTCGCTTCAAACACGGCGTTCCGCGGTTTTGGCGGGCCGCAGGGGATGCTTGTGATCGAGGAGATTCTCGACCGCATCGCGCGGCACCTCGGAGTTGCGCCGGAAGTGGTGCGAGAGCGAAATCTTTACCGCGGGATCGGCGAAACAAACACCACGCCGTACGGCCAGGAGATCGAAGACAACCGGATCGAGCGTGTTTGGCAGGAACTGGCGGAGACGAGCCAACTTCAAACACGTCGAGACGAAATTCGCGCTTGGAATGCGGCCCATGCGGATCGCAAACGCGGCCTGGCGATGACGCCGGTGAAATTCGGAATCTCGTTTACGACCACGCATCTCAATCAAGCCGGCGCGCTCGTATTGCTCTACCAGGATGGCACCGCACAGGTGAACCACGGAGGCACCGAAATGGGCCAGGGCGTTCATACGAATATCGCGCTCATCGCCGCGCGCGAACTCGGATTGACTCCGGATCGGGTCCGCGTGATGGCGACGCGCACGGATAAAGTGCCGAACACCTCTGCGACCGCAGCCTCATGCGGAACCGACCTCAACGGCGCGGCGGTCAAGGACGCGTGCGACACGCTACGGGCACGGCTTTTGCCGTTCGCCGTGGAGATGCTGGCGGAGCAAATGGGGCGGGCGGTTTTAGCGGAAGAGGTGACGTTCGCGGCGAATTTTATCTTCAGCGTCCGCTCCGCGGAGCACCAGATTGCTGTCGCCGAATTGTTGCAGCGGGCGTACCTCGCGCGCACGAGCTTGAGCGCGACCGGGTTCTACAGAACGCCGGACATCTGCTACGACCGCGCAGCCGGCCGCGGAAAACCGTTCCATTATTTCGCCGTGGGCGCCGCGGTCAGCGAAGTGGAAGTGGATGGTTTCACCGGCATGCATCACATCCGGCGCGTCGATATTCTGCACGA
>JALYZW010000111.1 GCA_030945725.1 Verrucomicrobiota bacterium
CTGTTCGGCTGACTCAAAGAGAAACGAATACCCGCCGCCGTCTAGTTTTTCGAACGCGGAGGTCGGAGTTTCGGCATCGGCCACGATATCGGCATAGATCGGGATCACATTCGCGGTGCGCGCCAACCGCCGGAATTCATCGCGTGAAGGGAGGATCGTCATATCGGCGGAAACGCCGGTGGGCGGCGCTGAAAGCTGGAGCGGGTGACGAGACTCGAACTCGCGACGTCCTCCTTGGCAAGGAGGTGCTCTACCACTGAGCTACACCCGCAATTAGCTTTCCAACGGCGACTTCACGATCACGCACACATCGTCGTGATCGGGCAATCCCAAGCAAGCGGCTTACTATGCCTCTCTCGACGTATGCCGCAACAAAATCCGGCGCCGCAAACGAGGACGCGCGTGGCTCGACAAGCGTCGCGCGAGTGGTGTATGGAATCGGGCGATTGAGACCCTCCGCGCAGCCGCTACGCGCGGCCGTTGGATTGCGCGGCTCTCTCCGAAAGGCAAAAGGGGCAGAATTTTGAATCCGAAGCAGTCGTCCGACGCATCTCACTGCAAAAGGACCAATATGAAAACCAACTTGCTCACCTGCCTCTTCTCGATTGCGCTGGCTGTCGGCACTCTCGCTCAGACTCCGACGCCATCGATCGCTCCTCCGACGCCGGCACCGTCTCCGGCCACACCGTCACCGACCATCGCGGCGTCCGCGCCCACCGCGGCGACAAGCACGAACGACGATGACGACCTCGATCGCGCGATCAAAAAAAAGGTGCGCCACCATCTTGGCGTAACCGTCGGTGGCCATGCGCACAAGGACATCGACTTTGGCGACGACAATGACGCTGGCGCCTTGATGGCGATCCCGATCGTTGGAATTATTTTCACGACCCTATTTGGCGCGCCGGTCCTGGTGGTCGCCGCGATCATGTTTTTCAGCTATCTGAAATCACGTTCGCTCCATCGGACGGTCCGGATGATGGTCGAAAAAGGTCAACCGGTGCCCGAAGCCATGTTCTCCCACGGCACTCCGAAAGTCCGCGCCCGATCCGACATGCGGCGCGGAATCGTGCTCACCATGATCGGCCTTGGTCTGATCATTTTCCTCGCCGCCGTGAATGGCGGTTTCCGCGGCGGCGAATGGGCGATCGGCGTCATCCCCCTCATGATCGGCGCGGGCTACCTGCTCGTCTGGCAATTGGACGGCCGGAAGAACGCCGTTCCTCCGCTGACCTAACGCGCACGTGTCGCTCACCGATGCAGACCTTGTCGCGCGAGTCCTGGTTCATGACGACCACCACGCTTTTGCCGAGCTGGTGCGCCGTCATCAATCCGCGGTCCGAGGTTTGCTCCGTCAACTGGTTCGCACCGATGTCACGCTCGCCGACGATCTCGCCCAGGAAACTTTTCTCCGCGCTTACAAACACATCGGCAGCTTCCGTGGCGAGGCCAAATTCGGGACCTGGCTTTATCGCATCGGCTACAATGTTTTCCGGGAAGAAGCGCGTCGGCGCAAAGAGCGCGTCGGAATCGACGAGGCGCGCCTCGATCAGGAGCACGATCCGCACACAGTCGATCCGGCGCTCCGCCACGACCTCTCGCGCGCCCTCGGTCTTTTGCCTCTGGCCGAACGGAGCGCGGTTGTGTTATGCTGCCAGAATGGCTTGTCGCACGATGAAGCATCGCGGGTCCTCGATATCCCGCTCGGGACGGTCAAAACGAATGTCCTGCGCGGTCGCGAAAAATTGAAGAAATCGATGGCCGCCTGGTCGAACAATTAGATGAGCGAAAACCTCGAGGACGATTGGCTCGACGCGAAACTGCGCGACGACATGGGCTACATCGACGACGCGGGTTTTACGGCGAACGTCGTGCAAAAACTGCCATCGCCGCGCCCGCACCGATCCCTGCGCGCGGCCATCCTGATCGGCGCCGCGCTGCTCGCGTCAGCCTTCGCATATGTCTTGTCGGGCGGCGGACGTTTCGTGTGGGAAGCGGTTGCCCAGGCGTCGGTCCTTTCACCGGTGTCGATGCTTCTGGTCAGCATCGTGGCCGGCATTTTCGTTACCGGCGCCGTGCTCTACGCAGCCGTCAGCAGGACAGACGTGCGGCTTGGGTGAGCTGGTCCGTCGTCGACTTGGTCGTTGGCATTAATCCCCACGCGTTTCGGCGCAGCTGGTCGCCTCCGTCATCCTGAGCCGCGCCAGACGGCGAAGGACCTCTCCGATTCAGACGGCGCGTTCGCGTTGCGGTGCGGCGGCAACCACCTCTGCGCTGCGCAGCTTCCGCGCTACTCGCGGACACCGTCGTCCTTGTGTGAGGTCTCTCACCGTCTGCGCGGCTCGGGATGACGAGCGAAGCAAGACCTAAGGTCGTCGCACATCTCGCGCCCGCTCGACATCGCGCGCGATCTGCTCCTTCAGCGCATCGAGATTCTCGAATTTCATCTCCGGCCGCAGATAGCGCAGGAACCTGACCTCGAGATTTTCGCCGTAGATCTCGCGATCGAGATCGAACAAATGCAGCTCGAGCAAGCGCTCCAGCGCTCCCTCAGAAATCGTCGGCCGGAATCCGAGATTCGCCACGCCGCGAAGCACCGCGCCAGCTAGACGTGCCTCGGCCACGTAGACGCCGTTCGGGGGAAATTGTTCGCTATGTGCGCTTAAGTTTGCGGTCGGAAATCCGAGCGTGCGCCCGAGTTTCGCGCCCGCCTTCACGGTCCCCAGAATCGTATATTCGCGACCGAGCATGGCCGTTGCGCGCGGGAAGTCACCCGCCTCCACGGCCCGCCGAATTTCGGTGCTGCTGACAACTTCGCCGTTCACTGTGACCGGCTCAATTCCGATCACGTTGAAGCCGTCACGCGCGCCAAGCTTCTTCAGCAGCTGAAGATTCCCCGCGCGCCCTTTGCCGAACGACCATTCGTGGCCGACGCAGATTTCGTGCAGCGGATTTGAATGACGCACCAGCTGCGCGACGAACTCTTCAGCCGGTGTGGCTGCAAACGATGCATCGAAACGGATGATCAAGAGGTGCTCGACGCCGAGCTCCCGGATTAGGGCGATTTTGTGTTGGGTAGCCGTCAGCAGATGCGGCGCACCGTCGGGCCGCAACACTTTCGCCGGATGAGGATCGAAGGTGACGACGACAGGCGTGCCGTTCGCTGTCCGAGCGTGCTCCGCCGACGTCGAAATCACCGCCTGATGCCCCAAATGGACGCCATCGAAAACCCCGATCGCGGCGAAAATCGGACCGCGCAATCGGGCGAGCTCCGGCACCGAGCGAAGGACCTCCATCGTTTTGGACTCGTTAGGCCCCGCGCATGCGTGACACTTCAGGTAGCGTCAAAATCCGGTGCAGAATCTCAACCGGCTCGGTGTTGCGCAGCTCTTCTACGGTGATCGCGCCATCGACCGCGAATCGGCCCGATTTGACCCGTCGCAACTCTTTCAAGTGGGCTCCGCAGCCGAGGGTTTCACCGATGTCGTGCGCGTAGGTGCGAACATAAAAACCTTTGCTGCAGATGACGCTAAAGTCGATTTCCGGCATTTCCATGCGGCCGATCGCGTGGCGGTAGACGTGGACCAGCCGCGGCTCGCGCTCGACCACTTTGCCTTCCCGCGCCAGCTTGTAGAGCGGGACGCCGCCTTGTTTGATCGCCGAAACCATCGGGGGAATTTGATAGAAATCGCCCGAGTATTTGGCGAACGCCGCGCGGATCGTTTCCTCATCGAACGCTGGCACCGGACGTTCTTCGATCACTTTGCCAGCGCGATCCTGAGTGTCCGTCGATTGCCCGAGTGTCATCGTGCCAGAGTATTCCTTGTCCTCGCTCATCAAGAGATCCTGGATCTTGGTCCCGCGGCCCAGCGTCAACAGGAGAAGACCGGTCGCGATCGGATCGAGCGTTCCGCAATGGCCGACTTTCTTGATCTGCAACCGGCGCCTAACGAGTGCTACGACGTCGTGCGACGTCATCCCCGGTTCCTTATCGACCAGGAGGACGCCGTCAGGAGTGGCAGTTAATGACATCGCAAATTGCCTTTAGCACGCGCTCTTCCACTTCGCTCAAGGTTCCGCGCACGCGCGCGCCAGACGCGAGCTTGTGGCCGCCGCCGCCGAAGCTTTGGCAGATCGCGGAGACGTCGACTGCGTCGCTTTTCGAACGCATGCTGACACGAACTTTCTCGTCGGCGAGTTCCTCGAAAAAAACCGCCACCACGACGCCTTCGATCGCGCGGATGTGATCGATCAATCCCTCGTTATCCGCCGGGTCAACGCCCAGCCGCGCCGCCACCCGACGGCTGAGGCTGAAGCTCGCCAGCCGCCCGCTCGCCTCGATGCGCATCGTGCCGAGAAGCTCTCGCAGAAGCTCGATCCTGCGCCGCGGATAATTCTCGTACAGCAGCTGGCTCAATCGCCCGACCTCGGCGCCGCGTTTGATCAGCTCGGCGCCAATCTCAAAGGTTCGCGCCGTCGTGTTCGGGTACTGAAACGAGCCTGTATCGGTGGAGATCGCGACGAAAAGGTTCTCCGCGATCGCGCAATTCATCGGCAGCTGCTCGGCCGTGAGCAGCTCGAACAAGATCTGGCCTGTCGCGGGCGCGACCGGGTCGATGTGCACGAGATCACCGTAGCGCGGGTTGCTCGGATGATGGTCGATGTTGATCCACGTCTTCGCGCTGCGAATCGCTTCCGCAGAAGTGCCCAGGCGCATCTGCGTCGCAGTGTCGAGCGCGACAACGATATCGAATTCTTGCGGCTCCGCGGGCGGCTTCGTGACCTTTTCGGAGCCGGCGAGAAAACGATATTTTTCGAGCATGCCATCCTCGTTCCAAATGCTCACGTCCTTCCCGAGTTCCTGCAGGGAGAGGCCGAGCGCGAGCTGACTGCCGAGCGCATCTCCATCGGGTCGCACATGACTGAGCACGACGATCCGACCTGACGCTCGCAGCGCCCGCCCGATTTCGGCGAAGGTTGACTGGATCATTCCTCAGTCGGCGGAATTTCGATTTGTTGCAGAATCTGGATCACGCGCGCGCCGCGTTCCGTCGAATCGTCCCGATGAAAAACAAGGTGCGGCGTGTACTTCAGCACCACCGCTTTCGCGAGCTGCGCTTGCAGGACGACCCGATTTTCTTCGAGCTGAGTCATTGCGGTGCCGGCGCCTTTGCCGAGAATGCTGACGAAAGCGTGCGCGTGTTTCAAATCGGGAGTGACATCGACCGTGTTCAACGTGACGAGGGCATCATCGAAGGTGAGCTCACGCGTGATGATCGTGCTCAGCTCTCGTTTCAGAAGTTCGTTCACGCGTAGGAGTCGGCGTTTCATAAATGATTGTCATCCCGACCGAAGTGGAGGGATCTCGCTGCCGGGCCGTTCGTTTCGCCACGGGCTCCCTCGGCTTCGCTCGGGATGACGCTTGCGCTACAGCTTCTGCGCCACCTGCTCAAGCTGGTAGCACTCGATGATGTCGCCGACCTGATACTCGTTGAAGTCGCCGAGCTTGATCCCGCACTCGAGCCCGACGCGGACTTCCTTCACGTCGTCCTGGAAGCGACGCAGGGTCGATAACCCGCCGTCGTAAACCGGCTGGCGGCGTCGCAAAACACGCGCGCGCGCGGTCCGGCCGATGCGGCCGTCCGTGACGAGGCAGCCGGCGACGATTCCGCGGCTGAGCTTGAAGACCTGCTTCACTTCGGCGTGGCCAATGACCGTCTCGCGATGCTCCGGATCGAGCATTTCCGCCATCGATTCTTTGATCTGATCAATCAGCTCGTAGATGATGCTGTAGAGTTTGACCTGCACGGTTTCGCGCTTCGCGATATTCACCGCCATGCTTTCGACTTTCACGTTGAAACCGATCACGACCGCGTTCGAAGCGCTCGCCAAAAGGATGTCGTTTTCCGAGATCGGTCCGACGCCGGCATGAATGATCTCGAGATCGATTTTCTTGCTCTCGATCTGACCGAGCGCGACGCTCAGAGCTTCGAGCGAACCCTGCGCGTCGCATTTCAAAACGATGCGCAAATGCTTCTTGCCGTCGGCCGCTTCGAGCAGGCTTTCCAGCGTGGCGCGCTGCGGCGCGCTGAGTTTGTCGGCGCGTTTTGCGAGCAACCGCTCTTCGCTCAACGTCTTGGCGGAGCGCTCCGAATCCATCACCAAAAATTCGTCGCCCGCTTGCGGCAAACCCGCGAACCCGTGCACTTTTACCGGCGTAGAGGGGCCCGCTTCCTTGATCGGTTTTCCGCGATCGTCGATCAGCGATTTCACCTTTCCGGCGTAGTCGCCACAGATGAACGGATCGCCGCTGCGCACCGTTCCCATTTGCACAATCACCGTCGCGATCGGTCCGCGACCCGCTTCCACCTGCGCTTCAATCACGGTACCGCGAGGGGTCGCGGTCGGGGATGACTTCAGCTCCATGACCTCCGCCTGCAACGTCATCATTTCGAGGAGGTGATCGATGCCGACTCCTTTCGTCGCGGAGACTTCGCAGACGATCGTGTCGCCGCCCCAGTCCTCGGGCGAAAGCTCCTTTTCCTGAAGCTGTTTCTTCACGCGATCGATATTCGCGCCCGGCAAATCGATCTTGTTGATCGCCACCATGATTTTCACATGCTCGGCCGCTTTCGCGTGATTGATCGCCTCGATTGTCTGCGGCATCAGACCGTCATCGGCCGCGACCACGAGCACGACGATGTCCGTCACGTGCGCACCGCGCGCGCGCATCGCGGTAAAGGCCGCGTGGCCCGGCGTATCCAAAAATGTAATCCGCTGCCCCTTATGTTCGACCGTGTAAGCACCGATGTGCTGCGTGATTCCGCCTGCTTCGCCGGCGGCGACTCGCGTCTTGCGGATCGCATCCATGAGTGAAGTCTTGCCGTGGTCCACGTGGCCCATGAACGTGATGATCGGCCCGCGGGACTTTAGCTCCTCTTCCTTCTCGATGACTGGCGGAGGAGGGGCCACGACGACCTGTTCAACTTTGTGGACGCCGCCGCCTTTTTCGCGGCGCTCCATCTCAAAGACGAAGCCGTGTTTCTCGCAAATCTTCGTCGCGACTTCCGGCTCAACCGTCAGGTTCGGGTTCGCGAAAATGTTGAAGTCGGTCATCAGCTCTTTGA
>JALYZW010000125.1 GCA_030945725.1 Verrucomicrobiota bacterium
ATCACGTTCTCACCGGGGAAATCACGGTGCCGTTTAAGTATGACGCCCGCCTTATCCTCGATCGCTTGCTGGAGACAATTGGTCAGCAACCCGGGGTCGCGGCGGCGGGAGCGATCACCAACGTGCCCCTGAGTGGAGAGAGCGGGAAGAGCGCGGTGACACCAAAGGGCTACGTGCCGCCGGTGGGTCAATCATTGCAGGGTCATTATTCCTATCAAGTCACGGGCGATTACTTCACCGCGCTCGGCATCCCTTTACGCGAGGGCCGGTTTTTAACTTCGGCCGACTCTCATCGCGCGGACCGGGTCTGCGTGGTGGACGAAGATTTCGCCCGGCATTACTGGCCACACGGCGGTGCGCTTGGTCAGCGCCTGTTTCACGGCAGCGATTCCGATGATGCAAGCGCATTCACCATTGTAGGTGTCGTCGGCGCGGTAAAACAAGCGGAGCTCACGGAACCGTCCGGGCAGGGCGCAGTCTACCTCCCGTTCATGGATTCCGACGGCATCAACATTTTCGTCGCCACGCGCACGAGCCAGCGCCCGGAAGCGTTTGCCGAGACGCTGCGGAAGTTGGTGCGCGCGACCAATCCGGACTTGGCAATCGATAACCTCCGCTCCATGGACACGCGCATCGCGGAGAGCCTCATTGCGCGTCGCTCGCCCGCGCTGCTCGCCGGGATTTTCGCCGGCGTGGCGCTGCTCCTCGCGGCGATCGGAACGTATGGCGTCCTGAGTTACGCCGTCGCACAACGGACGCGCGAGATCGGCATCCGCATGGCGCTGGGCGCGCAAAGAGCCCAGATCGGTGCGCAATTCGTTTCGTTAGGCCTGCGCCTTCTCGCCGCCGGAACAATCCTCGGTCTGATCGGCGCGTGGTGGTCTGGAAGAGCGATGCAAAGCGTTCTCTTTGACGTGCCGACACTGCCTCTCGTCACCCTTCTCGGCACGGCGCTCGCGATGACCGTGGTGTCATTGATCGCCTGCCTCATCCCTGCGCGCCGCGCCACGCAAGTCGACCCGGTGGTCGCACTCCGCGCCGAGTAAATATGAACAAAAACAGTGCCCTCACGCTTACCTCCATCGCTTCCCTCGTTATCGCACCGCTTGCCGCCGGAAAGTCGGAACCGATTGGCGTTATTCCCTTCAAGCTCGACGGCAAGTTGATCCTCGTGGAAGCCAGCATCAATCACTCAGCGCCGGTGACGCTCGTGGTCGACTCCGGGGCGTCTCATTCGGTGCTCGATCCGAAGTTTGCCGAGCAACTCAGTTTAACAGTAGAGAAGGCCGCACCGACTACTGGGACTGGAGCCGGCGACGTGGCGAAATCGCATGCGTCACCGGTGACGATCACTCTAGGTGCCTTGACCGTCGACGTACCACAGCCCTGGGTGATCGATCTCAGCAAGGTGCCGATTCCGTCCGCGGCAAAAGGCCTTGTCGGTGCGGAATTATTCAAGCGTTACGTGGTCAGAATGGACCCGGTTCAGTCTACGCTCAGCGTCTTTGATCCAAGTTCATATCACTACGAAGGAACCGGCGCGTCGTTGCCGCTGAACGTTGACGGCGATAAGCTCTTTCTCGAAGCCAACCTGGAAGTTCCCGCCGGTAAGACAGTCAAACACAAACTCCGGATCGACACCGGATCCGAAGGCTCCGTAAACGACGAGATCGTAAAGCAATCGTCCGAAGTGCGAACAAGCGGCGGCGGCGGCGGCCTCGGCAACGATTCCAAATCTTATTCGGGGCTGTTCACGTCTGTCGCCCTTGGCCCCTTCACGATCAAACACGTTTGGGGTTCCGGCGATCCCCACCCCGGAATCGGCATGGAGTTGCTCCGACGGTTTATCATCACCTTTGATGCGCCGCATGGTCGCCTCTACCTCGAACCCACCCCGCAGTTAGCCGAGCCGGTCCCCACGCCGCCTTCCGAATAACAGCGCAGGAATCTGGGCGACGGAACTCAACTCAAACTCATGAACGACCTTCGCTTCGCCTTTCGCCAGCTCCGAAAATCTCCCGGCTTTACCTTCGTCGCGGTGCTCACGCTCGCGCTCGGGATTGGCGCTAACGCCGCCATCTTCAGCGTGATCAACGCCGTGCTCCTGCGGCCAATCCCCTACCCGGATGCGAGCCGCATTATGACCTTGCAGGAATCCGCCGGCGCACAGGGAATGTTCGCACTGTCCTTTCCTGACTATCAGGACCTGCGACGCGATAATACCGTCTTCGAACACCTCGCGATTTCGCGCGCGGACGGCGATAGCCTGAGCGGGATTCCAGGCCGCGCGGCGGAGCATATCGGCGTCGCGAACGTAACCGCCAATTTCTTCCACGTCATCGGCGTCCCGCCCGAGATCGGGCGCACCTTCACGGAAGAGGAAGACCGAGCCGGCGGGCCGACATTGGTGGTGATAAGCGATCGCCTTTGGCAGCGCGTCTTCGGACGCGACCCGGCCGTAGTCGGACGTGCCATTCGCCTTCACGATCGACCCTTCACCATCATCGGGGTCATGCCGCCGGCCGTCACTTCGCCACAGGCCACCGATGCCTGGATCACGATGATGCCGCGCGCAAATAACGGCGCTTGGCAGTCGCGCGCGATTCACCCGCTATTGTTTGGTTGGGGTCGTTTGAAACCGGGCGTGACCGTCGAACGCGCGCGCAGTGAGATCAGGGCGATCGCCGCGCGGCTCGAGAAGGATTTTCCGGACGTGAACAAAGGGATCACCGTCGTCGTCACTCCGATCCTTGATAGTCTGGTCGGCGATTATCGAAAGAATCTCACGCTGTTACTTGGCGCGGTCGGGTTCGTTCTGCTGATCGCGTGTGCAAATCTGGCGAACCTGTTCGCCGCACGCGGAGCCGCGCGCGCGCGTGAATTCGCGATCCGTGCGGCCGTCGGCGCCAGTCGCGCCCGCATCATCCGTCAGTTGCTGATCGAAAGCGCGTTGATCGCCATCGCCGGCGGACTGCTCGGGTTTCTATTCGCGCTCTGGAGCCGTGACACCTTGATCGCGCTCGGTCCGCAGGGACTTGATCGCTTCCACGATATCGCGTTCGACGGGCGCGTGCTGGGGTTCACGTTTGTGATCGCTTCGGTCACGACGATTCTGTTCGGATTGTGGCCGGCCTGGAGCACATCGCGCGCGGACGTGCAGCTCGCTTTGCACGCCGGCACGCGGACCTCTGAGTCGCGCGCCGCCGGCAAAACGCGCGACTGGCTGGTCGTGGCGGAAATCGCATTAACGCTCGTCCTCTTGAGCTCCGCGGGCGTGGTCTTAAAAAGCTTCGCACGCGCGCAGGCTGTCTCGCTGGGTTACCAACCGCGCGGCTTGCTCACGGCGAGAATCGATCTGCCGTTCACGACTTATCGCGATCAACAGAAAGTCCGGAATTTCTCGACCGCGCTGATTGAAAAAGTCCGCGCCTTACCCGGGGTCGAAAATGTCGCTCTCAGCTCGAGCCCGCCGCTCGCGATGCCGTGGCTGATCGATTTCATGCGCGAAGGCGTCGACGCCAAACCGGCCGATCGTCCGAATGCCGACACCGAAATCGTCGCCGGCGATTATTTCTCGACCCTGCAGGCGACGCTGCTGCGCGGGCGAATTTTCAATGAGCGCGACACCAAGAGTTCGCCCCTCGTCACCATCATCGACCAGTCGCTCGCTGAGCAATATTTTCCTGGCGAAGACCCGATCGGCAAACGGCTCTCGATGCATCCGGACGATGCCGGCGACGAAAGCCGGCTTTATGAAATCGTGGGCGTTGTCGCGCGGATGAAGTTCCGCGGTTTCGGCGATGCGTCGGCGCCGCCCGTTGTTTTTTTCCCGCAGGCCCAGGTTGAGCGCACCAGCTTTTCGCTGCTCGTCCGAGCGGCGAAGATCAGCAGATTGGAGAAGACGATCCGCGAGCTCGTCACCTCGATCGATCCGGCGCAGCCCGTCTACGACGTGCGGCCGATGATCGAGCGGGTGCAGGAAACGTGGGCGACGCAGCGGCTCTTGACCTTCCTTCTCGCGACCTTCGCCGCGCTCGCCCTCGCGTTGGCCACGATCGGATTGTACGGCGTCATCTCGTACAGCGCGCTCCGCCGGTTGCGCGAAATCGGTGTGCGTCTCGCGCTCGGCGCGCAGCGGACGGACATTCGAACGCTGATCCTCGGCCGCGGACTTCGGTTGTTTATTCTGGGCGCCGCAGTTGGGATAGCCGGCGCGGCGTGCTCTTCACGATTCCTAAGCAGCGTGCTCTTTGAGGTCAAGGCGATCGACCTCACGATCTATCTCGGCGTCACCGTTCTTCTCGCCGTCGCGTCGCTTGTCGCGTGCTGGATTCCCGCGCGCCGCGCGTCGCGAGTCGATCCGATCGTCACTCTGCGCGCCGAATAATTTCGAACCGCCAAAACCAACAATCCCAACATGAACGACCTTCACTACGCCATTCGCCAACTGCGCAAGTCCCCCGGCTTTTCTGCGCTGGCGATTCTCACCCTCACCCTCGGCATCGGGCTAAACACCACCATCTTCAGCCTCGTCAACGACCTGTTCCTGCGCGGACTCCCGTTCCAGGAACCGGATCGCGTGTTGCAGCTCGCGACGCGGCTGAAAGATCGCGCTGACGATTTTCCGATGTCGGCGCCGCGTTTCCTCATGTTCAAAGAGGCGCAGACGATTTTCTCCGGCTTCGCGGCGGAAAACGGCTTCGCCTCGACCGTCACTGGAC
>JALYZW010000132.1 GCA_030945725.1 Verrucomicrobiota bacterium
GGACTCGCCGTCCTCGTCGCGCGAGCTGACCAGGTGCTGCTCCGTCGTGCCTGGGGTTCGGCGCAAATTGAACTCGGCGTCGCGCTCTCGCCGGACCAACTATTCCGCATCGGCTCGAACTCAAAGCAGTTCACCGCCGCCGCAATCCTGGAACTGGTCGAAGCGGGCAAGCTGTCGCTCACTGATCCGCTCTCGAAATTCATCCCGGATTACCCGAACGGCGAAAACATTACTGTTCACCAACTTGTCAATCATACGTCGGGTATCTTCGATTACACCGAGCTGCCTGGGTTTTTGAAGGATGGTCACTCCGGTCGTGCAGACGGCGATCTGCCCACTTTGATCGCAACTTTCCGAGATCACGCGCCCGACTTCCCTCCAGGGACGGACTGGAAATATTCCAGCTCGGGATATGTGCTGCTTTCCGCCATCATCGAAAAAGTTACGGGCAAGCCGTGGGATGACGTAATCCAACAGTCTGTCATTACTCCGGCGGGCCTTACGCACACGCGCGTTGGGTCTGATCTACCGATCATTCCAGGCCGGACGGCCGGCTACAGTCGCGGCGAACACGGCGAGGTTGTCAACGCCGTTTATCTCAGCATGACTCAACCGATGGCAGCCGGCGCGCTGGTGTCGACCGTCGACGATTTGTTCAAGTGGACGCGAGCGCTGCACACCGGGAAGGTCCTCACGGCGGAGCGTTATCAGCAGGTGATCACACCCGTTCCGAACGCTTCCGGTAAGCCGACCGACTACGGCTATGGCCCCTTCGTTAACGAACTCCGCGGCGAAAAGATGCTATGGCACGGCGGGGAGATCCCAGGCTTCCTTACCGTCGTTACTTATCTGCCGAAGTCCGAAGTTACCGTCATTGTGTTGTGCAATTCCGACGCTCCCGAACGGGACCCGGAAACACTCATGCGGCAGCTGGCCGCGGTAGCTATCGGCCACCCTTATCCCGAACGTCATCCGGCCACCGTCACGGAAGCGCAGCTGCACCAAATGGAAGGGACATACCAGATCGACGAGAAGACACGCCGTGTCCTTTCCGTTCGCGATCATCAGCTCTATAGCCAGCGCGGGGAAGGCGAACCGAAACGACTTCTGGCGGCGTCTCCAGACGAGTTCTACTTCGAGAAATTGCTCGATTACTTTGCTGTCGTGCGCAACCCGGCCGGCGAAGTTGTCGCCTTGGACCAGTTCATTTCAGGCGAACCCCCGCGGAAACGGCAGGGAAAAGTCAGCGAGGCACCGCCGAGTGCTAAACCTTGAAGGTTCGGCGCGCGAACAAAGGCTAGTAGCTGCGACGGAGACTGGAGGCGTTCAGGGCGAACCAACAGCGCGTTCGTCTTAGCCCGACCGCGCGCAGCTTTCGCGTCGGATTGCTGCTAATGGTTGCCCTTAACCCCGGAGCATTCGCCTGCATCCTGGCTCTGCCTGCGCACAGCCTGCACGAGGCACAGCAGGCGGATGCTAACTAAGCAGGAGATACCGCTCCCGATGACAACCGAGCGCCATCAGCACCGCTTCCGTGGGAATCGATGGCAGCGGGTCGCTGAGTGGTACGTCGGCCCTCAAGGCGAGCGGAGGCTTTTTGATTTTCCCTGATCGTTTTCGCCGCCTCCAGGTTGTTGAAGCCCCACGATGTTCGGCGGCGCACTTCTAAGAAGCACCGGGTTCGGCCATCACCGCCGGCCACCTTACCGCTTCCGGAACTGCTCCGTCACCTGCGCGACGACGATCCCGAATTTCCGGATCGTCGAATGGTTCACCATCGTCTTCCCGTCGGGCTGCAGATACATCCACTGGCTCATCCGCACATTCGCCAGCGGATTACCCGGCGAGAGCGCGAGCGTGAAGCTCCAGTGAAAGACGTTGCCGTAACCTTCGCCCTGCACCGTGCCGACGATATCGTTCGCTGTCGCTTCGTAGCGGTGAGCGTCGATCCTACGAATGCGCCACGAGCGATGCTGCGGTTTACCGGCGCCTAACGAGAGAACCTGTTCCAGCCGCAGCGTGTCGCCTTCCAGCTGCCCATTCGTTTCCGTCTTCACGATTTGCTTCGGCTCGCCGCCGCGGTTTTCCATCACGCCGAAAGAGCTGGTCTGGCCAGTAAAGAATCTGACCGGATCGAACTCCGGCCGGCCGCCGCTGAAGTCGGACACCGTCATCGTTGCGCAGCTACTTAAGGCGAACGCGGCACTGCAGCACAGCAAACGAAGGAAGAAGGTCATCAGTCTTATACGGACAGCAGAGCCAGGGAGACGCGCTCGCTCTACTTGCGGGCGTTCATCGCTGGCCGCTCCGTCTCGCGATGAGGCGACGCGCTTGTGCGACGACCGCGCCCGCGCTCCACGTTCCTGCCAGGCTGGTATCCGCGTTGAGTCCGCCCGCGCGCATCATCCGCGCAGTCCAGGTGTCGCAGGTGTTGAACAAGCCATACCGTTCCCGCGCGGCGTAGAACCTACTCGTCTTTCCGTAGAGACCCTTGCCGACCGTCGACGCATCTCCGTTCCGATCCGGCGCAAAGCTATCGCCTAATGCGCGGCAGAGGCTCGCACGTTCCTCCCTCGTGCAGGGAACGCGCTCCAGCGCACTCCACGGCAGCGCCGTTTCGATCGGCGTATTTAAGCCGACGATGTGCAGCACGCTCGGCCCCGGCGACAAGACAGCGTCCAACGCCATGGCCGCATTCGGCTTGGGTGCGGTGTAGAACTTCCGGTCGCCCCATCCCACCTCCAGATAGTCAAAACCCGCGAAGGTTTCGGCAGCAACTCCGCGCGGCCAGGCGCCGGCCGGGATGTCTCGGCGTAAGACGATGATGCTGGTGTGCCACCCATGACTGCCCACGTAGAACTCCGCCTGCTGTGCGGCTCTGGAAGCATTCGGCGCGGCGCAAAGGTTACCCACGCCGAGAATTGCCGCGATTGCTGCGGCGACAACGAAAAGGCGCAGCGGCATTACCGAACACTGTAGCACGCAATGCGGCCAGTAGCGTTCCGTCGAATCAGACGACAGCGCGCGTCGAGGCTCGAACGGCCGACCGAGCAAGTCTGGCCATGAGCATTTAAAATCCAACGCAACCTACTCGTCGCGGAAGACGAAGAGAGGGTTATGGCGACGAAGAAAAAAGAACCATGGGACAAGCCCGCGCCGAAGAAGAGCCGGCATACCAAGCTGACTTCGAAGAGCAAAACGAAGGCGAAAGCCGCCGCGAAACGCGCGGGACGAAAGTATCCGAGCCTGGTCGACAACATGAATGCTGCGAAGAAGCAGCGCAGCGGAGAAGCGCGGAAAGGCACCCCGAGTTAAGATGGACTCGATCAATCAGAATCAACCGGAGGAAAATCGTCGCGACCTAAACGGTGAAGAAGCGGTCGCGAAGGTGAAGGAGTTGGTGGAGAAAGCCCAAACCTGTTTCTTTTGCACCGCGCCGGCTACCAGCGATTCGCGTGGCACACGGCCGATGAGCGTGCAGCAGGTCGACGATCAGGCGAACATCTGGTTCCTCAGCGCTGACGATAGCCACAAGAACGCCGAGATTGAGCGCGACTCGTCAGTGCAGTTGTATTTTCAGGGTTCAAAGCATTCCGATTTTCTCACCCTCAGCGGCCGCGCCAGTATCTCGCGCGACAAAGCAAAGATCGAGGAGCTGTGGGAACCGATCATAAAGACATGGTTTACCGAAGGGGTCGACGACCCGCGCATCACTGTCATCAAGGTAACGCCGACGAGCGGCTACTATTGGGACACGAAGCACGGCATCGCCGTTGCGGGCGTGAAGATGATGGTTGGGGCAGCGATCGGTAAAACGCTGGACGATTCCATCGAAGGGACGCTGAGCTTCTGATTGTCTGGCCTAGTCTTCTAAACCGGGCGGAATTCGTTCACCTCATTGGCGAACGCCTGCCGAGTGTGATCGGAATCGTGGCTCATATTCTCGGGCTCCCGTTGGTCATGGTCGCGTTCGAACAGGGACTCGGCTGGATCGTCGCGGCCGCGTTGATTTCCGGCGCGGGCATGGGGTTTCTCTCGCCCGCGCTGACCATGGTGGTGCAGAACAGCGTCCCGGTTGCGCGCATGGGCAGTGCGACCACGAGCCAGCAATTCGTCCGGCAAGTCGGTGCCGCCCTTGGCGTCAGCTCCTTTGTCCTGGCCGCGACCGCCGGCGGCATGGAGCGACTCGGGGAGGAGCGACATGGAAGGTGGGCTGGGCTCGCGACCCTCGCCGCACTCGATGAGCCACTGTCACGACGCAGCCCTTTGCGGCGTCCGATCGAACGATCAGCGCGACCACAAAGGGCTGGAAGCAGTCGTGACTAAACTCGCTAATCGAGCTTATAGACTTCGATCAATCCTACGCCTACACCGCCACCCGCGCCGCGTAGGACCGCGGTGTATGCGCCCGGAGCGAGGGTCTTGACGATGGCGGACTCTAAGTCATTCGTCGGCGGGATCCCGGTATAGGCCAACTCGTCCTGCTGGGAGTCTCTCCAGTTATCATTGAAGGCGATGAGGCTGCCGTTACCATCGTGCAACTCCACGGTCGGGTCCGCCAGACGACCCTGCACCGGCAGCGATGGTCCAAGGCCGCGCACGAGGAGGCGGCTCGGTCCGTTCTCCGCATTCACTCCTGTGATAAAGCCGCCGATCATAACGTTATCACCTGTATCGACAAACCCGCGCGTGCTGATGTTGCCGAGCTGAGAGTTGGAATGCGGCGAGAGATCGTAGACTTCCACCAGCCCGACTCCCTGGAGTCCGTTCTTGCCCGAGACGATCGCAGTGTATGCGCCGGGATCGAGCGTGGCCACGATGGCAGATTCACGGTCGTCAGTCGGAGCGACGCCGGTGGCCTGGACTGCCGCCTGGTTTTGTTTCCAATCGTCGTTCGTGGCCAGGACGCTGCCATCAGCGCGCACAATACTAAGAACCGGATCCATCAGCGCATCTGGAATTCCAGCGGCAAGCGACGGGCCGATCGCGCGCACGATCACCTTCTTCTGCTCGGTTCCGGTGACGATGAATCCTCCGATCAGCACATTGTCGTTCGTTAGCACGCGCAGCCGCGTGGCGATGTTCACGGCCTGTGCCGGGGTCTGCGGCTGGTGAATTGTGCAGGTCGCGTCCGGCGTATCGATCGTCACATTGGTGGGTGAGGTCAGGTGCGCGCCGAAGGTGGATTCGGGCTGGTTTTGTCCAGCCGGGTCCAACACCTCTACCAAGACGATCTTGTCCGTCTCGCCCGGATCAAAGGTCACGTCCTCGACCGTGGCCGTGTAATGCGTCCCGGCGACAGCCGTCTGCCCGACCGTTGCGAAGTGGACTTTGACGGGTCGATCACTCGCTTTGCTGAGCCTGGCACGGAAATGGGCAAAGACTTTTCCGCCGGGCACGTCTGCATCGGGATTACCCCTGGTCACCTGCGCGTTCTCGAGCGTGAGGTGATTCTCGGCCGCCTGCGTCTTGATGATCGTGATCGTCGCCTGCGCATGGGTAATCGTGCCATTCACTGCAGTGTCGAGATTAAGAGTAAACGTGCCGTTGTTTGGAAACTCAAAGTCCGGCGTGTTATTCACCTGGATTGAGACCGGCGTGGAACTGTTACCCGCCGGGAATGAGATCGTCTGGCTAACGGGATTGTACTCGTTGAACTGACTGTCGCTCTTGGCGGTGCCGTTCTGGGTAAAGACGTGAACCATGCCACCTCCGGTCGGAGCATTGGTGACCGCAACGTTAATCTTGACCGTGGCAAAAGCAGAATTCACCTGGACGGCTGTGTCCGGATTTTCCTTGTCCGGCGTGGCGCCGACCAAGCCGATCTCGCAAGCCAGAGTGCCGAGTTTCTGCAGCGCAGGCAAAGGCATCATAATGCCGGCGCCCACATCCTCGGCCAGGGCAGCCTTCCCCTGGGCGTCCTTCAACTTCAGGGCCGTGCTGACCAGCGCGTTGCGAATGTCAGCCGGAGTCGCATTTGGAAATTTCGACTTCAAGAGAGCAGCGATCGCACCGGCGTGCGGCGCGGCTGCGGAAGTGCCGTAGAAAGGCGCGAACGAGCTACTCTTGCCGGTCGGACCGTTCTTGCCTTTGGTGAAGGTCGAGACACCGTCGGCCGCGGTAAGATCCGGCTTGCTCGCCACCAGACCGCCAGTCGCGCTTAAGTCGGAACTAAGCGCCGTTCCATCACCTCGATAGAACAGACGCCGCGGGCCATCAGACGAGAACCCCTCAAAGTGACTCGAAGTTGTGAATGCGTTCTGATACGGTCCCGGAGGCTCGCCAATTGAGAATGGCTCGAAGGCTGGAGCAGCAGCGACACAAAACGCATTCGCCGCCGAGCAGGCGTGGTGACCGCTGGTATTTCCATTGGTCGAAAATTGGAGAGGGTGGCGAGGGGTCGCCAGGTGAAGGAAGCGCGTCGCCGCGGAGGGCGACTTGAGAATGTAGATGCGATTACCGTGCCTCCCGTTCGGCGGCGTGCCGTCACTCGGAATATTTTGGGGAGCGATTTCTTCAAAAGGATCTTGAGTGCCATCCTGGATGTCTGTCGACACGTCGGTGACTTTGTTGTTGTCGTCGGTCACAACCAGATCGTAATCATTCGTCGATTTCCCGAGTGGATCGTTCCAGAACAACTGGATTCCCGAATTCTTTTTGTCAGGGTTCGTGTTGTAAAGCTGGGTGCCGTAGCTGTGAACCTGATCGACGAAGAATTTCGACGTCAGATCCGTTTGGGTAGGCTGTAGCCCACCGTCCACGAAATCACCTTCCCAGGCGCTTGATTGTTTAGAAGCCTGGTTCCCGGAATTCGCGGCTGACGAAAAAACGAGCACCCCTTTATCAGAGACGTCGTGCACCGCCTGTGCAATGACACCGCCGCGGCCGGTGCCGCCGTCCTGGAAAGGCGATTCATCGGTGTAGGTCTTGTCGTCGATGATGATGCCGCAGTTGTAAGGCGGGTTAGCCAAAGTCCGGATGTTGTCAGCCATGATCTGCGAGCCCCCGCTCCCCGTAGCGAAGAAGAGTGTCGCGCCCGGTGCCATGTCGTGCACGATCTCGAGCATGGCCGTTCCTTCGTTACCGCTCCCGGCCTGCGCCACGCCGGCGGCGTTTTTTACGATCGTCAGGTCGTCTGGGAGATCACCGCTCTTGATCGAGTCCTGCATAAGATCGACGCCGTTCGAGAGGACTCCGACGTTCACGCCCACGCCACCGGTGTGGTAGATGAACCGCGCGCCGGTCTCGCCAAAGGTATTGTGCGCCTTATCGCCTTCGGTGTCGACGACCCCGACCGTCTCGGTCTCCTCGCGCGACGGCTGCATGATTCTCTTCACCTCGGGCAGTGCGGCGATCGCATCGAGCTGGCCCAGCGGAACGGTGGCGTAGATCGTCTCGGCCTCCGGGAACGTCTTCACTTCGACGGCGCCGACCTCTTGCAGCGCATTGATGATTCCGCCGGTCACTGCGGTGTTGATTTCCACCGCGACCCGTCCGTTCACATCCGTCGGCATGTCGACCTGCAACGTCGGAACGCCGGGGATTGGCTCCTGGCCACGGAGTTTGCGCAGCGCGAAAAGCAGATGACATGTTATTTTCCGTTCAGTCGGCGTGCGAGAGTATTTCTCCTGCAAAAGCGACTGCACGTGCTCGGCCTTCGGTGCACTCTTGGTTTCGTTCTGATCCGCCCGCGCGAAGCGAACCGGTAGAGCGAGCGACGCCGCAGCGACGAGGAGGCACCATCCCACCCCTGCAGCGCGTCTGGATGGAAAGCCGACGCTAATGGCGATGAGGCCGAGTCCGGCGCAAAGGCCGAGCAAGAGAACGATTCCGTGGGTGACGGCAAACTGAACGATTGAGGTGCACATGGTGATTGCTTTGTTGATTCCACCGGGTAAGGCGACAAACGCGCGAAAAAGCCGTCACGCCGGCTGAAAATTTTTTTGCCGACAGCGTTTTCTTCGGGATATCCGTTTTTTCTTGTGCGACGCTCGGCAGCGAGTGAGCTCCGAAGCGTTACCGTCGGATGTCACGCAACTGCTCGGTCAATGGAGCGGCGGCGATGGCGAAGTGCTCGATGAGCTGATGCCGCTCGTTTACGACGAGCTCCGGCGCATGGCGCATCGACACATGACGAACGAGCGGCCTAACCACACGTTGCAGCCGACCGCGCTGGTCAATGAAGCCTTCCTCCGCATGAAGAGCGGCGCCGGCGCGAAGTGGCAGAATCGCGCGCAATTTTTCGCCGTGGCCGCCCAGATGATGCGGCACATCCTGGTCGATTACGCGCGGCGCCACACCCGCGCGAAACGCGGCGGTGGCGCGCAGCAGGTCACGCTGGACGAGGCGATGCTGGTCTCGAAGGAAAAATCAGACGAGCTGCTCGCTCTTGATGAGGCGCTGCAGAAGCTCGAGCAGTTCGATCAGCGCAAAAGTCAGGTCGCCACGCTGCGTTTCTTCGCCGGTTTATCAGTGGTCGAGACTGCGGAAGCGCTCCACATTTCCGTGGAAACGGTGACACGTGACTGGCGTCTGGCGCGCGCATGGTTACGGACCGAACTAAACGCGAGCGCTTGATCCGCGTTGCACGCGGTGTGGCACAGAGGCGTCATGACTCCCGAGCGCTGGCAAAAGGTCGAAGAGCTTTTTGAGGCTGTGGTAGGGCGATCCGCGGAGGAACGGACCGCCTTCCTGGCGGAAACTTGTGCGGGTGATGAATCGCTTCGCCGGCAGGTCGAGGCCTTGCTCGCTTCGGATCGCGCGGCGGAAGGAGCATTCGAGGAAATTGCTTCCGGGGTCGCGGCGGAATGGACGGGCGAGCACGATGG
>JALYZW010000146.1 GCA_030945725.1 Verrucomicrobiota bacterium
GCTTCATTAGCTTGTTTGAAGCTATCTGGATAAGCGCGTTCCGAGTTGAAGAGATTCATCAATCCCGAGAAGAGTTGGGTTTAACTCAATTCTCCGCCGTGAGACCGACGGTGGCCGGGATAGCTGGTCGACGACAGAGCCTCGAACGTCGGGCGACATTCGATAAAGAACGGAACCAGGCTCGCGACGGTGACGGCGCAGGCAGCAAGAAGAACGAGTAGGCCGAGCCATCCGCGACCGCGCCATTCGGAGTTGTCGAAGGCAATGACGTAACCTACGAGCAGAGCGATTCCGAGGTAGACTAAGGGAATCTGAAACGGCGGGTACAGACAGAGGATGAAGTTGGCCGAACAGACAACAAACGTGGTGGCGGCGCAGAGCTTGACCCACCATCTCGCGGTGCGAAGGAGAACGACCGCCATCACGATGGCGAGGCCCCATGACGAGAGCATTTCTGGAAGCATGGGAGGGCACGAGAACCACCATTGGATATAGTTCGAGAAGAAGATCCATAAGGATCCAAAGAGACCTAGCGCATTGCTGCCGGTCAGCATGCGAAGTAGGAGGAACATGGAGGTAAGCAGGCCGAAGGCTTTCACGTTCCAATACCATGCGTAGCCCCAATCGAAGTCGAACAGGAAGAAGCCGTAGAGCTGCGGCCGGAACCACATCGTGTAATGACGCACTGGGAGGCTGTAGAGGAACGGTGCTTTGCCTGCCCCGAGCGCGGGATTCTCGGCCGGAAAGCCGCGCTCAGACTGGGCCAGGACGGCTGGCGTCCACACCAGCCATTCGTCCGAACGGACATATTGGGGCGCTCCGAGGATAAGGCCGCCAGGATTCGCGGTGTCGTGGAGAATTTCTTTCCAAACAAAAACCGAAGAACCGTTCAGACGCAGAGCGACGGCGGCGACGAAGAGAAAAGCACAAAGGATAAGAAAGCGTTTGGCTGGCAAATCCAATGGCTTCATCGGGCTTAGATCCGCAGGGTGCGGCTCTGACAGCTACTGGTTGCGCTGGAGAAGCACAAACGGCGCGTATTGACCGACGAGGTGAAACTGTGACCGCACTACGTTGTTCGGAGCTTCCGAGCCATACCACGCGGAGTCATTCTTTTCGTGCCAGCTGTCCCAAGTCATATCCAGAACGACCCAGTCAGCGCTCGCCACATCAGTAGCGAGGCGCGAGCCCGGACGATTAGCCGAGAGTGGGTTCATCTCGAGGAAGTATGTCGCCGGCACCAGTGATGGGAACAGATAATAGATGAACGTGTCGCAGGTGTTAGTCCGACGTAAGTCTGCCGGACCCACAAAGAGCCGCTCACCCGGTCTCGCGAGGCGATCGAGTTTCTCCAGTAATTTCCCAGTCACTGCCGCCGCGTGCGGCGATGGGAATGGAAACGATCGTCCGTTTTGCTCCAGGAAGGTGGCCGAGCCCATGGATGGATCGATCGCGGCGGCGAAGGCATTGCCCGCATCCGTCCAAACCTTCGGCGCAATCGCCCCGAGTAGCACGACGACGGCGAAAAACGACGCCCATACTCCGCGCGCAAAGTGGGGACACTGCGCATCGGCGCGATGGAAGAAGGTCAGAGCCGAAAGCGGGAGCAGACCGATCGACAAAAAGGCGACGGCCACGAGGTGCAATGTATCGAGGCGCTGCAATGCCTGCGGCGTGAGCGCGAGCGCGAACAGAGCCAGCGCCAACATGACGGGCGCCTGGCGATTGCCGCGGTCGCGGCGGAAAGAAATCACGGCCGCGGCCACATTTGCGATCACCGCAAATAAGTGTGCGCTCAAGAGGCGGAGGTTGAAGGATGAAGCCTCCAGGATTGGCAATCGCCGCCCGGGATTGGAGTGAATCACCGGGGTCAGGAAGAGGTTGTTCAATAAAGCCGACGGCCCCGTGATGAACGCGAGAAGGACGAACGGAATCATCGCGACCAAGCCTGCCGAGCAGAATCTCGCCCGGTCCCGCGCCGGCATAACCCAGAAGAGCGGTGCGACCGCAAGCGCGACCGCGGGAGCAAGATCGGGCCGGAAAAGAAGGGCCGCTCCTGCGAGTAGTCCGCCCGCGAATGCGCGCCAGGTTTCCGCGGGCGCGGCTAAAACCCACAGTGCGCAAAGCAGGCACGCGACGCCCCCGAGCCACGCGTAGGCTACGAGCTGCGTCATGAGAAGGACGCCTCCGGCGACCAGCGTGCACGCCGCCGCCACCGAAGTTCCCCATCGCCGGAGAAGGCCAAACAGCGCGGCCAGAATCGCGAGCCGGTAGATTAGTCCGACCGCGCGTTCGACGAAAATACTGGTGCCGAAGACCGAGTAGGCGGCACCAATTACATACGGGTTCGCGGGACCATAAAACGTCTCGAAATCGCGATAGGGCACGTGACCGTGGAAAACTAGATCGGGGTAAACGAGCAGCGCTCCTTCATCCATTGGCACCGCTGGTTTTTCAAACGAGGGCCAAAAGCCGAGTACGAGAACCAGGAGGACTGCCGCGGCGATGGCAACGGTTCGAGCACGGTTGTTGTGCGGGACGGACTTCACCGATTGATCAGGAATGGCAGGCGAATGAGTCACCACTAAGGGAGCAGACATCGATCGAGTGGTAGCCCATGCCGTGCCACGCGGTAACTACCTATCTTCCGTCGAAGCATGAAGCATGGTTCCTGCTGAAACAGCGGCGTGCCGCTTCCCGTCCGTAACATCCGTCCGCGCGTAGCGACGTTCGAGCACGCATTCGATCCCGCCAACAACGCTTTCGGCTTTCTTCGGCTCGCGCTCGCGCTGCTCGTGATCGTGTCACACAGTTTTCATCTCGGCGGCTTCGGCGCCGATCCGGTCGAGCAGCTGACTGACGGCAGGCAGACGATTGGCCTGCTTTCGGTCTCGCTGTTTTTCGTGTTAAGCGGGTTTCTGATCTTTCGCAGCGCTTCACGCACGCCTTCCGTAGGCAAATTTCTCTTCCATCGATTCCTCCGCATCTTTCCCGGCTACTGGGTGTGCCTAATCGTTTGTGCCTGTGTGTTCGCGCCGATCTTTGCCTATGCCGAACACGGCACCTTTCTCTCCATCTTCGCCGCCTCGCGTGACTCAGCGCAATCCTATGTCTCCGGAAATTGGGGGCTGTTTCACCCGAGCGGTCGGAACTTTGTTCAAGTAGTCGGCATCCACCCGCAGACGATTGCAGGACTGCTGCATCGGAATCCACAGCCGCTGTTGATTAACGGGTCGATTTGGACTCTCTCGTTCGAGACCACTTGTTATGCCGCGGTCGCTTTGCTGGCGCTCGTCGGTGCACTTCGCCTGCGCCTGGTCGTCCTCGGGTTGTTCGTGGGCCTCTGGGCGTTGTCCACGTTCAACTTTGTCGACCCGATCCGCTACGAGCATTGGTTCCCGGTGGTCGGCTTGGAAATGCTGATCACGCTCTCGATGTTCTTCTTCGCGGGGGGAGCTTGCTTTCTCTATCGCGATTTCATCCGCTCTTCGAAGGCGGTATTCGCGACCTGCGTCGCTCTGTCGGCAGTTAGTCTCTATCTCGGTTGGTTCGCTCTGGTCGGCCCGATCTGTCTGTCTTACGCGTTCCTCCGGCTGGGCTTTCATCTGCCGTTTGGTCGCTTGGATCAGCACGGCGACTTCTCCTATGGCGCTTACATCTACGCCTTCCCGATCCAGCAGGGGCTGGCGCTGCTACGCGTCCAGGACGGCGGGTTCGGACTATATCTGACTTGGTCACTGCTCCTTACCGCAATCGCCGCAATCCTGAGCTATCGTTTCGTCGAGGAACCTTGTTTGCGCTGGAAGAAGCTGAAGTTCAGCCGGGGCGGGCTAATAGCCACCGACGAAAACTTGCTCCAGGCCGTTCACCGACGCGACCTTGACCGCATCGGCGGCACAACCTAACGAATCCTTAGCGGCCGTTTAGCGCGGATTTCTTCCCGCCGGTTTTGCCGAGAACAGCGTTCGCGGTCGCGAGCAAAGCCCTGTCCTCGTTATCATTCAGCTCCGCGAGGAAACGGCGCATGCGCTGCATCGACTGGCGCAGGAACAACTCCCCGGCTTGCCGATTCTCCGCTGCGCGGTCGCCGTTCCGTCCCATCCCTTGCAACTCGGAATCGAGTCGGCTGATCACGCAAGCGGAAGCGAACGTCTCCATCGCGACGCCCGCGATCCGCTCCTGCACCAGCTGCATGTCGAGGACGGGCTCGCGATATTGGATCAGCGCGCGGTTCACCGCGAAATTGAAGCGCCAGATCATTCGGCCGAGTTGGCCGGCGTAGCTCCGGAGCGCGGCACTTTTCACCGGCACCTTCGGGACGTTGACCGCCGGTTTCAGGCGATTCATGCCCGCGGTGAAAGCCTTGCCGATTCCGCGGCTCGGCTTGAGCATCGTGTCGTAAAGTTCCTTGAATTCCATTCCGGGGCCGCGCATCCCGACGAGCGCGACGAAAGACGTCAGCACCTCATTCGAGCCTTCGCCGATTTGGTTGATGCGCGCGTCGCGAAGCATTCGGCCGAGCGGGTTATCGTCGAAGTAAGCGGCGCCGCCATTGATCTGAAAAGCATCGTTGACCGCATCCCAAAGCCGCTCCGTCGTAAACACTTTGAGCATCGCCGTCTCGATCATGTAATCCTCGAGCCCGCGGTCGATGAGCGATGCGGTGACGGCCGTCATCGCTTCCATCGCGTAGATATCGGCTGCCATGCGGCCGATCTTTTTCTTCACGAGATCGAAGTCGCCGAGCGTCTTATTGAACTGCCGCCGGGTGTTCGCGTGGTCGACCGCGAGTTTCAGGCATGCCTTCGCTCCGCCGGTGCAGCACGCGCCAAACGTCGTCCTCCCGAAATCGAGAACCGTCAGCGCTACCCGTAAGCCTTTCCCGAGCGGCCCGAGAATATTTTCCTTCGGCACGCGAACGTTCCGGCACGCGAATCGTCCGGTGGCGGTCCCGCGAATTCCGAGCTTCGGCATGCGCGGTTCGAGCATTTCAAACCCCGCCATATCCGGCGTGACGAGAAAGGCCGTGATCGCATCTTTGCCCGGCTTTCCGGGGACCGGCGTGCGAGCCATCACGGTCAGCACCTGCGCGATGGACGCGTTCGTGATGTATCGCTTCTCGCCGTTCAGGATGTAAGCGGAGCCGTCGTCCGTCGGCGTCGCAGTCATCTGCACATTGGCGGCATCGGAGCCGGCTTGTTCTTCCGTGAGCGCGAAGGCGGCGAGCTGCTCGCCCGAAACGAGCGGCGGTAACCAGCGTGCCTTCTGCTCGTGGGTGCCGAATAACAGTAGCGCGCGAATCCCAATCGAATGGTGCGCATTCGTGAAGACGGACACCGACGCATCGCGCGACCCGATTTCCTCCAGCACCTTGCAGTATTGACGTTGGGAAAAACCGCGGCCGCCAAATTCCCGCGGCGCCGTCATTCCCAGAACGCCCGTCCGGGCGAGCCCCGCGACAAGGTCCTGCGGGATATCCATCTCGCGGTCGATCGCGGCGGGGTCCAGTTCCTGGTCGAGCATCTTCCGCACTTCAGTCAGCGCAGTCTCGAGCTCTGCCTGCTGCGCTGCGCCGAGCTGCGGATACGGCATCGCCCAATCAGCGACGAATCGGCCGAGGAAAAGGCCCTTCGCGAAACCGAGTTCCTGGTGTCCGCTAAACAGCAGCTCTTCCGCCTGCTGCATCTCTTTCTCGCGTTGAATTTCCGCTTCTGTCTTGGCCATAAAAATGAATACGTTTCCCCTGCGCCGAACGGCGGGTGCCGAACTGTAGGCAGCCGCTGCTGCCTGTCCAACCGGCACACTCAGTCGTTCTGCTGCGCGAGACTTCGCCGGGACTCTAGCGTCCCGGCAAAGTCGCGCAGGTTATCGCAACTGCGATCCGTCGGCAGCAGTTCGCGCTTTCTGCCGACCGGCTTCCCTTACGAAACCGGCTTCAGACTGTTCAGGATCTTCCCGACTTCTTCCTGATGTTTCTTTTCGTCTTCGGTCGAAACCCAGTAGGTCAGGACCAGCATTTTGTCTTTCACGGTGACGAAAGTGATGCTGACCGAAGCGGGGCCGTCCTCGTCTTTGCCGCTGAAGATCATCTCTTCCGCGTCCAGACCGTTGACTTTGAACTTGTTCTCTTTTTTCGATTTCTGATCGAGATCGACCTTATGCTCCTTCAGCATCGCAAACGTGTCGTCGATCTCGGCGTTCATTCCCTTCTCGCTGCCGACCCCGACGATGGCGAGATAAACGGCTTTGTCCGGGCTGGTGCCGGCATAGCCATTATTGATTTCTTCCGGTCCCCAGGAATCCGGGATATTGATGCTCGCGATAGCGAAATCTTCGTTCGGAATCTTGACCGTTTTCGCCTGAGCCGAAACGAGGCCGACGGAAACGATCACGAGAGTAGCAAATAGAGTTTTGATCATAGTGAAGCGCGGACTATACGCGAATTTGCGCATTCCGCTCAACGGAAGAAGTTTTTTTGAGGCGCGGAGCTTGACCGCTGCACCCCGACAGGCAAAGCGAGCGAGGTCCGAGCCTTCCGCGCGGAGAAATGGACCAGCTCGGAGTCGGATGCCCGCTAACTCGGCGATGGAACCGCTGGTTCCTCGACAGCGTCGTCCGAAGATTCGCCCGCCGGGCGGGAAGCGTTCTCGAGTTTACGGCGCTTCTTTTCTTCCTTCTTCTTCTGCTTCTCCAGCTCTTTCCGGCGCTTCTCGCCCGAGTAATTCGGTCTGGCCATGAGCGATTAGACCGCGGCCCGCGCGTTCGTCCGCTCGGTCCATTCCTCGCGCAGCTGTTGCATTTCCGCGCGCAGGACGAGCAACGGCGCCGCAACGCCCTTGTAGTTCTTGACTGCGCCCGTGATCGTCTTCTTGACCGCACCGCGATCGACGAGGCTCTGAAGTTTTTCGTAAGAACGCAGACGCAGCATTTCTTCGCCCCCGCTGGCAGCATTGCGCTCGCGCAGGTTGGCGAAGATGAGATCAAACAGCGGTTTGAATTCGTAGGAGGCCTTACGGCTGAAAGCAGCCACCAGTTCCTCCGTGATAATGTCTGGTGCCCGACGTGAAAAAGTCTTACCGGAAGCGTTTGCCATCGCGCATTATATCACGGAATCGGTCACTCCGCGAAGGGGAGTTTCACCGCTTTACGTCGTCCGAGCGACGCTGGCGGATCTGTAGGAACGGACGCTCGACCGCGAAGAACAACATCACACCGACGACCGCGACCGCGACGACCCACAAACTAGTCGCCGCTGGCGAAGTCTGGGCGATCCCGTGTGCGCGACAGATGCTGCCGACAAAATGGATCACCAGCTTGTGGCTCAGATAAACGCTGTAGGCGATGCTGGCGACGAAAGCCGCGCCCGGCACCTCGACATGAGTGAATGGAAGGCGTGGACTTACGGCGCAGACGAGGAGCGCCCCCATGCCGAACGCGATCAACGGAAATTGGCAGACGCAAACGGCGACGCGCAACTCCGATTCGCCTATGTAAAGGCCTAGTGCGATGGCGAAGAGACCGGCGGGCGCAAGCCACGGTGCGGCCGTCGTGAGTGTCGTCCACCAATCCGGGCGGAAGCGCTCGATCGCGGCGAGACCCACTCCGAGCGTGAGCGGATCGAGCCGCGTCCACGTTGGATAATAGATCAAGGACTGGAAGGCGCGGAAAGGGACAACCCCTTCCACCGCAGTCATGCTCCCGATCGCGAACCGTAAAAGCATCCCGCCGAAGATCACGCCGGCGGCGACCGCGATCCACCCGCGAGAGGAGGGCGCGAAGAATCTGAGCAGGAATGGCAGCACAAGATAGAATTGCGCCTCCACCGAAAGCGACCATGCATGGGAAAACGCCGTCCCGCCGTGCAACCCGAGATTTTGGACAAAGGCGAAAAACTTCCAGGCCGGCGGCATTTCCGGGTATTCGCGCAAGGGCGGCAGTAGCAAATACACGCTAACGACGACGAGATACGCCGGCAAAATCCGCAGGCCACGTCGCCAAAAGAAGCGGCGCAAATCCAGGCCGCGTCCTCGTGTCATCGAAGCGAATAACTGGCCCGCAATCAGATATCCGCTGAGAACGAAGAACAGATCCACCCCGACCCAACCGAACCGCTCGGCGCGGTAGGGAAGCGTGAAGCCGAAGATTCCCGCGTGATAAAAAGCTACCACCACGATGGCGAGCGCGCGCAGCAGATCGAGGCCCGGTTGCCTCTCGCGAGTGACGAAGCGCGGATCGGCGGCGGAAAACACGTCACTCACGCGAATCGAGCTTATCAGTTTGTGGCCGCGCGAGGTGAAAATTTCGGCAGGGCTGCGGCGCTCGCGAAGATGCACGGCAGCGTCAATTGAGTAGCTTCGACCCAATGCGACCCGCTGTCCTTTGGCGCGCGACCCGCGCTTACTCGCTCCCGGCCAGTGTGGTGCCGGTTGCCCTCGGCACCGTGCTGGCCGCCCGCGGTTATGGAGCCGCAACTGGGCACTTCAGCGCCGCGGTGTTCATCATTACACTGCTCGGCGCGATCCTGGCGCACTTCGGCGCAAACGTGATGAACGATTACTTCGATTTCGTGAAGGGCGTGGATACTCGGCCGGAACATGGCAGCGGCGTGCTGACCGGCGGATCGATGACGCCGAGCTTCGCGCTCGGCTTCGCGCTCGCGCTCCTGGCAGGTGCGGGCGCGTGTGGCGCTCTTCTCCTGCGCCACAACAGCGATGTCTTAATCCTGGCTGCGATCGGGCTGGCCTGCGCGGTCCTTTACCCGACGTTTTTGAAGAAGCATGGACTCGGTGACCTGCTCATCGTCGTCGCTTTCGGAGTCGGCTTGACGGTCGGCGCTTACGCCGTTCAGATCGGAGCAGGGGCGCATCAAGCGTGGCTCCTGATTGCCCTCTATTCGCTGCCCGTGTGTCTGCTCGTCGATGCGATTTTGCACGCGAACAACCTCCGCGATGCCGCGGACGATCGCGCGGCGCATGTGCGCACGTTGGCCACAGTGCTCTCCCCAGCAGCTGGGAAGATGTGGCAGCGCTTTTTGCTCTTCGGCCCGCTAGTTTTCGTTGTTCTCGGGGTTGTCAGTCGCCTGCTGCCGGCCTGGAGCCTGGCCACCTTCCTATCGGTGCCGTTCCTCGTCGGCGCGGCCCGCTCGGGCAGCGTGCCCGGGACTGCGCAAACGCATTTGATCTTCGGACTGCTTTACACGCTGTCGCTCTTGCTGCGACCGGCGCTCATCTAACGAGCGCTGCTTCGACGAGAACGCATTCCCTCTGGGCGATTATTCGTCGAGCGCGGCGAGAGTTTCCCGAAGCCGTCGCAATCGCGGTGCCAAACGTTTGCGCGCGGCGACCTGATTCATTTTCCAGACCGCATAGAAGACCGCGGCGGTGAAAAGCGCGCCGATGACGAAAACTCCCGCGAGGAAATGTCTGACCGGAGGCGGCGCAGACCGCGGCAGGGAAAAGAAGCGGTCAAAAAGCAGAATGGCGGCACTCACTCCTAACGGCCCGAGGTACCACCGGGCCACCGAAGTCAAAAGGTCGAACTGATGTTGCACCTCGGCAATGGATTCGCACAGATGCTCCCGGAGGGGTGCGGCAGCGTTCGGTCGAGTCCGCTTTCTTCGGCCGAGAGTGACGTAAACCATCGGCACGCAAGCGATCAGCGCAGCGGCGATCAGCGGCCAGTGAATCCTGGGCGCGATCAACGCGAAGCGAAGCAACATCCCCACGACGAAAATCGTGGCTACCCATTCACGAGCGTCGCGCCAGAAAATTTTGCGATCGAATCGAGCGCTCTCTTTGGCAAGCCGGCAGATCAATTCTGGTGTCACTGCGCTTCGTGCGACCTTGGTGTCGGCCTGCGACCAGAGTTGTTTTAGCTCGTCGGGGGTCATGGCGTTGAGGTTTGGCCGAGTCGCTCCGCTAGGACGCGTTTCACTCGCTGAAGCCGGACGCCGGTGTTCGTTTCCGTGATGCCGAGGATCTCCGCGATCTCGCGATAACTGCGATCGTCGAGGTAAAGCAGGACGAGCGCGCGGTCGGCGGCCCGCAAATCGCGAATCGCGCCGTAGAGCTCCTCTAATCGGGGATCGGTGGATTCCGTCCGGCCGGGCGCGAGGTCGCGAGCGTCGACTGATGCGAGCAGATGACGCCGTCGCGTTTCCGAGCGTCGCCACGTTAAAGCGGTATTAAGGCAAACACGGTAAATCCAAGTGGATGGCTTTGCCTGTCCCGCGAACTGGCTGACCGAACGCCAGAGTTGCACCTGCATCTCCTGCAACAAGTCCCGCTGGTCATCGGCCACTTCGACGAACGAGCGGGCGATCTTGACCGGAATGCCTCCGTGATCCTCCATCCAACTGGAGAAGACCGCCGACGCGTCTGGCCCAGATTCTTCCACTGTTCTATTAGTAGCCGGGCGGCGGATTTTCTTACGTTAAATTTCGCGCGACCGGCGAAGGAGCGTGATTCCGACCGTTGACGTTCTCTTCCTCAGTCCGAGCATGTCGGACAGGTGAAAGTCGGCGGCAAACATTTCCGGACGATCTGGCTGAAACCCGACGATCCGGGCGTGGTGCAGCTGATCGATCAACGCTGGCTGCCACATCGCTTCGTCATCGAAGAAGTAAGGAGCGTGGATGGCATGGCGGCAGCGATCCGCGAGATGCATGTGCGGGGCGCAGGATTGATTGGCGCGGCGGCGGGATTCGGAATGTACCTCGCTGTCCTCGAAGCCGCGGATCGGTCTGGATTCGATGAGAGCCTAACGAGTGCTGCGGCGAAACTGAATGCGGCGCGACCGACCGCCGTGAACCTCGCCTGGGCCATCAACCGTCAACAGATGGAGATCGCGAGCGCGATTACGACCGCGGAAAAAATCGCGGTGGCTCGCGCGACAGCAGAGGCGATCGCGAACGAAGATGCCGCCTATTGCCGCGCGATCGGCGAGCATGGCGTGGGCCTCATCGAGCAGCTCGCCAAAGCCAAAGGCGAGCGCCCGGTCAACGTGCTCACGCATTGCAACGCCGGCTGGCTGGCCTTCGTGGATTACGGCTCGGCGACGTCGCCGATTTACGCGGCGCACGATGCGGGATTGCCGGTGCACGTGTGGGTGGATGAAACACGACCACGGAATCAGGGTTCGAAACTGACTGCGTGGGAGCTCGGCGAGCATGGCGTGCCGCACACCGTGATCGCGGATAACACGGGCGGCCACTTGATGCAGCGTGGCGATGTGGATCTCGTGATCGTCGGCACCGATCGCACGACTTATACCGGCGACGTCGCGAACAAGATCGGCACCTATCTCAAGGCGCTCGCCGCGCACGATAACGGCGTGCCGTTTTATGTCGCGCTGCCTTCGTCCTCCTTTGATTGGACGATGCGCGACGGACTGACCGAAATCCCGATCGAAGAGCGAGGCGCAGAAGAAGTGAAGCACGCGGACGGCTGGCACGATGGCGCGCAGATCGAGGTACGCATCACGCCGGAACACAGCGCGGCGGCGAATTACGGATTCGACGTCACGCCGCGAAGATTCGTTACCGGGCTTATCACCGAGCGGGGCCTTTGCGGGGCGGATGAACAAAGCATTCTGGCGATGTTTCCCGAGCACGCACCGTGAGCGAAACGGGCGTCGTAAAGTTTAGGTGCGAACACGTGGCGACGCCGCGCTGCGTTTTCGACGGTTTCGATCGGCTGAATGCGTGCCGGCGGGAATTGCGTTCGCTCGGGTTGATCGGCGGGGACGCGAACGGGATCGCTTTTGGCAACGTTAGCATTCGCGACGGCCTAACGAATCAGTTCTACATCACCGGTTCTGGAACCGGCGCGAAGGAAGAACTGACACCGGACGATTACGCGAAAGTTGTCGGTTACGATTTCGCGCTGAATTCGCTCAAGTGCGAAGGCATCGCGGTGGCTTCCGCGGAATCGCTCACCCACGCCGCCGTCTACGAATGCGCGTCGGACGCCGGGGCTGTCATTCATGTGCACAGCCGTCGCTTGTGGACGGAGTTCACCGGACGGGCAGCCACAACTTCCGCCGCGATCGAGTATGGAACCCCCGCCATGGCGTTCGAGGTGAAAAGGCTGTTCGAAACGACCGCGGTGCGCGCGGAAAAAATCTTTGTCATGGCCGGGCACCCAGACGGAGTGGTTGGGTTTGGACGTGATCTGGCCGAAGCCTTCGCGGTCTTGAGCGGTAATCTCAGGCCGTAAGCGATCGGCTTTGTCACTTCTGTCGGCTGCTGGTACTGGAAGCTATCCCTTGCTCCCGGACCGCAACGGCCGTCATCCTGAACCGCGCAGACGGTGAAGGATCTCTCCCATTCACACGACGCATTCGGCAGGGAACGCGCAGCAACCACCCGTTGGCTTCGTCACACCTCTGCGTCGATTGCCGCAATCACCGCGCTTGTGCGAGGTCCCTCGCCATCTGCGCGGCTCGGGATGACCCACTGAGTGACCCGGGTCCGGAACAGCGGCGTCGCGTCGAGCCTGCGTCTGCGCGTCGGACCTCCCAGTTTCGCACCGTCTCGTTGCCCACAGGACGCTCGGGTTATTCGGCCCGCAACGCGACAATCGGATTCACCCGCGTCGCGCGTCGCGCTGGCACGAAGCACGATGCCGAAGCGACGGCCGCAAGCAGCGCGATGACGGAGCTGTAAATCCAAGGATCAAGCGTGTTCACTTTGAAGAGAAAATTCTGCAACGCCGCCGCGCCGACAAAGCCCAGCAGAATGGCGGCTGCGCCGACGCCAATCACAAGGCCGATGAGGAGCTGCCACGCGCCTTGCGTCATCACCATCCGCAGAATACGGCGGGCGTCCGCGCCGAGCGCCATGCGAATCCCGAATTCCTGCGTGCGCTGGTTCACCGAGAAACTCATAACGCCGTAGAGACCGACGGAGGAGAGCAGGACCGCCGCGGCGCCGAAGAGCGTGAAGAGCGTCGCGGTCAGCCGATTGATGCCGAGGATCTCGTCGTGCAAATGCGCCGGCGTCCCGCCGAAATAGACGGGCAGGTTCGCGTCGATGCCGCTGATCGCCTTGCTCAAAATCGGCCCGAGCGTGTCCGCGCGCTGACCCGGATGAGGCTTCACCACGATCGTGCAAAATTGCGGCGCCGGCGGCACCGCCAGTAACGGGACATAGAAGCCGCTGCTGTCCGTTTCCTGGTTGAACGGGCCCTGCATCAGCATATCGGGCACGACCCCGACGATCGTGCGCCACGGCTGCGGCGTCGCTGGATTGAAGATGCGCACGCGGCGGCCGAGCGGACTTTCGTTCTTATAATACTTGCGCGCGAAACTCGTGTTCACGATTGCGACCGGTTGTTTGTCGTCGGAATCGTTCAGCGTGAAGTCGCGGCCTTCGATGATCTTCGAGCCGAGCGTGGTGAAGTAGCCATCGGAGACTGCCTCGGAGTTCCCGCGCGGCCGGTCGCGATCGGTCATGTAGGTCTGGCCATCGACTTCGTAGCGGCCGAAATTTCCGAACGTCATCCGGAACCGGTCCGTCATCGCCGCGCTCTCGAACGCGGGATTCGAACGCAGCGCGAGCACGGCGCGTTTGAAGAATTGCTGGCGCGCATCGGGCGTCGGATAATCGCCGTCGAACAGGCCCATCCGCGCGCAATAAACGCCGCTTTCGTCGTAGCCGTAATCCATCGTCGTCTGGTTGCGGACCGACTTGATCTGCAGCGCCGCCGCGATGAGCAGCGCGGCGGTCAGCGCGATTTGCCCGATCACGAGGATGCGCGTGAGCACGTTGACGAGCCGGCTCGAATTCCCGCGGCCGCCTTCCTTCATCACTTCGGCGGGATTGGCGCGCGCGCTGAGCAGCGCCGGGATCAAACCGGAGACGATGGTCGCGACGAGGGTGATCGCGACGGTGAAAATCAAGACCGGCGTATCGATCGTGAACGAGACCCAGTAGGGCAACGGGAACGGCAACGCCGAGGTCGCGCGAACAAGAAGCCCCACGGCCCAGTACGCGAGCAGCACGCCGACCGCCGCGCCGAGGACCGCGACCAGCAGGCTCTCGGTCAGCATCTGGCGCACGATCCGCCAGCGAGTCGCGCCGAGCGCGCCGCGAATGGCCAATTCCTTCGCGCGCAAGGCGGCGCGGCCGAATTGCATGTTCATCACGTTTACGCACGCGATCAGCAATACGACGATGACCGCCCCGAGCATCGCGTAAACCATCTGCCGGAGTTGCGGACCGGAGAAGGTATTCAGGAGCGGCTGAACGCTGGCCGAGACCAGGTGCTCGTTCGTCTTCGGGTATTCTTTGGCAAGTCGCCGCGCGAGCTGGATGTACTCCGCGTTCGCCTGGTCGATGCTCACGCCGGGTTTCAGGCGCCCGATGATCTGCACCCCTAGACCAGTCGGATCCTCCCGCGCCTTCAGCGGAAATTCGTTGTAAAGGGGCACCCAAAGTTGTTCCGCGATGGGGAACTTAAAGTTCCGCGGCATCACACCGATTACGGTGGCTGCTTTGCCGTTGATCCGGATCGCCTGCCCCACAACTTTCGGGTCGCTCTCGAAATCGCGCTGCCAGATCTCGTGGCTGAGCAGCGCGACTTTTTCGGCGCCGGGCTTGTTGTCATCGGCCGTGAAATCGCGGCCCATGATCGGCGCGACGCCGAGGATGCGGAAGAAATCCTCGGTCACATACGCGCCCGTGTAGCGAGTCGGATTGTTCTTGTAGGTGACGTTGATGGTCGAGCCATTCAGGTAGCCGGTCATGAGCGCGAACGACTGCTGCGCGCCGCGGAGATCTTCGTAATCCTGCGCCGACGGGATGTTGCCCGACCCGTTGTTGTTTTGGTTATCGGTCGCCTGCGGATCGATGAACCCGACGCTCATCAATTGCTCGGCATGAGGAAACGAAAAGCCACGCAGCACAAACGCGTTCACGACCGCGAATTGCGTGGTCACCCCGCAAATCCCGAGCGCGAGGACGAGCACGGCGAGAACGCAGAATGTTTTTTCTTTCGATAGAATGCGCAAGCCGACGCGAGCGTCACGGGCGAATGTTTCAAGGATCATGATCGGTAAGGGAGTGGGGGACGGTCGGGACGGCCGTTGCGTGTTCGAAAATGAGATGCGCGAACGCGGCGAATTGGATTCAACATTCGACCTGCGACGCCGGCCGCCCGCTGCCTTTTCAATCAGACGCCGCCGACGCGCTGATTTGTCTATCCCGCGCCATCACCGCGATGGCGAGCGGGCGGAGCCGCGCGTCCGCGTGAGGCTACGGGCGGTCTGCGGGGGCCGGAGAGAAGGCGCGGCCGCGCCGCATGCCGTGGCGGCGGCGTTCGCGCATTTGATCGAAACTGGCGAGCTGTTCGGGCGTCAGATTCGGCGCCATGTCCCGTCGCGATTGTTCCATCGTCTCAGCGACGCGCCGACCGGACTCTGCTCGGATTTCGTCCAATCGGTGCGCTGTCTGGTCGATGACCGGGCTGATTTTCGCCAGCTGATCCGTCGTCAGCCCAAGTCGATTCGTCAGGTGGCGCCGCATGCGTTGCGCGATGACGTCCGCCCGCGCGCCAGCCACGTGATGCTGGATGTGCCACGCAGTCGCGAAAACGCCGGTGGCCAGACCCGCCAGAAACACAATCAAGACGCCCGCGGCGAGGCGCCACTTGAGCGAACTGTTCACTGCAGCGCTCCGGTGTCGATCGCGTTATCGGCGATCGTGTAGGCATCGGCGAGCGGGGAGCCCAGCTCGTCATCGTCTCCGCCGTCTAATTCCCAATAACTTCCGGCCGCCGCAAAGGCCATTACCACTACCGCCACCATCGCGACCCGGCGCATGAGTCGCGCCAATTCGCGGGTGGATGCGCCCGCCTGCGCCCCCTGTCCGCGCCAGCGCGCAACGACTCGGGTGTCGAATCCAAATGGCATTTCGGTGGCGGACACGTCGGGCTGGTTCGCCGCAGTGCGGAGGAGCCGTGCGAGCTCTATATCACGCGGTTTCATTTTTCTCGTTCTGTCGGATCCGGGAAAGATACTCCTTCAATCTCTGCCGCGCACGGAAGGCCCTTACCTTGACCAAGGGACGACTCCAGCCGGTGATCTCGCGCACCTCCTCCACAGACTTGCCTTGAAGGTAGATCAGATCAATCACCAGGCGCTCGGCCGGTTTTAACCGGTCCAGCAAATACGCGACGAGATCCCGCGCTGCAAGCTGCGCGTCGGCCCCGAGTTCATCGGAGGTCGCCGCGAGATTATCGACGACCGCCTCCTGTTCTTCGGTGAGATCTGCGCGACGCACTTCGGGTCGCGCTTTCTCGGCCGAGATTTGGTTCAAACAAGTGTTCACTGCAATCCGCGAGACCCAGTGCTCCAGCGGGACCGCGCCCGAAAACTGCGGCAGTTTCTGAAACATTCTTATGAAAATCATCTGGCAGAGGTCTTCTTCGGCGGCGCGTTGCGGGCGGTGCGATCGGACGATTTTCGCGACCAACGGATAAAGCCGGCGCACCAGTTCGCCCGCCGCTGCATTATCGTTTCCCAGCGCTGCGGGCACCAGAGCACGAGCGTCGAAATCATCAGCCATCCGCTCCACAATGTATCCACACTGACGGTGATGACAGCGTAGTCCGGACGGGGGTTACAAATTTCTCGGCTCACGGTTTACTCAACTGGTCCTCAAAAATTGTTGTAACCTCGCCGCGCTCCTCGCGGTCAGTAGACTCACAAGCGCTCAAACACGCGCCAACCAACACACAAAGAAACCAAACAAATGAAACGAACATTGATTGCACTGACAATTGCGGCCGGTCTCGGCCTCGGCTCCTCCATGGTCCAGGCAGAGGGCCCGGGCGGGCACGGACATGGCGGCGGACGCGGCGGCCACCGCATGGGTAATCCATTGGCGAACCTGACCAAAGAACTCAACCTGACCCCTGATCAACAGGCCAAGGTGGGGCCGATCGTCGACCAGGCGAAACCGCAGATCGTCGCCATCCACCAGGAAGCGATGCAGAAAACGAAGGCGGTCATGGAGAACGCCACCGCGCAGATCCGGCCGCTTCTCACACCGGAACAGCAGACGAAATTCGACGCCATTCGCAAGGCGCACGAGGACATGATGGCCGCGCGCAAGGAGATGCGCGAAGCACGTCGCCAATAACCTAGCAACGCTACTCGCATTGCGGCGGCGGCGGTCCCCACGGATCGCCGCCGTTTTGTTTTAGGTGCAGTGGAATGCACCACCGGAACTCGGCGGCATCGGCCTTCCTTCTTTTGCGCGATGCTTAAGACCAGGCACCGCTGGGTATTGAGCCTGCGCGACAAGTCAGCTTCACCACCGACGACGAAATGGCAACGGCTCCGTGCTCGCGCCCGCAGCCCCTCGATGATTACCGCGGCCCGGGGAGCGCAGCGAGATCGCTCTCGAGCTTTTTCTGGCGCTCGTTCAGCGTCTGCAACCGCAGCTGCCAGCGGTGGAGCTGAATACTCAGCTGGTTAATGTAGCCGGTAATCTCCGTCCGCTGCGACTCGTTTTCCTTCAGCTGATGCTGAATGTCCGAAATCTTGGTGGTATCGACCGCGGTGCCGTGAACCGCGTCGTGCGGGACGACAGTCGCCTGGCCGCAGCTCCCGCATTCGACGGTCAGCCCGGCCGCCGCACCGTCCACGACCAGTGGTGTCGAGCAATTCACGCAGGCGAACACGATGTCCGCGGTCGGGGAAGCCGGCGTCGGAGCGGCAGCCGCATTGCCCTGTTGCATCCGGCGGATAGTAGCAGGACACATACCGCCTAAGAAGAGATTCAGTGAGACATTGAGACTCGGCCGCGATCTAAAACTGCGCCTTAATGTCTCTCTTTCACGTTGTCCGCCGTCATGGCTGACATGCTTAAATCACTATGCCGCAACGGAATACATTGAATGGATGCTACCGGTATATAGATTGCTAAAGGAAGCTCCCGGGGCGCATCTCGCACTCTCGAAAGGAATTACAATTTTATGGCTAAAGTTTTGGGTATTGATCTGGGCACGACGAACTCCTGCATGTCTGTGATGGAGGGCGGCGATGCCGTCGTTTTGGAAAACAGCGAAGGCGCGCGCACGACGCCGTCGATCGTCGCGTTCGCGAAGAACGGCGAGCGTCTTGTCGGTCAGGCTGCGAAACGTCAGGCTGTGACGAACCCGGCAAACACAGTTTTCTCGGTGAAGCGCTTCATGGGGCGGAAGTTCGATGAAGTGCGGGAGGAAGAGCATCGCGTGCCTTACAAGATCGTAAAGGCGGCGAATGGCGACGCTCACGTGCAGGTGGAAGTGAACGGCGAGAAGAAGTCGTTCAGCCCGCCGGAAGTTTCGGCGATGATTCTCGCGAAGCTCAAAGCCGACGCGGAAGCAAAGCTCGGCGAGAAGATCACGCAGGCCGTCATCACAGTGCCGGCTTACTTCAATGACTCGCAGCGCAATGCGACGAAAGACGCAGGCAAGATCGCGGGACTCGAAGTGCTCCGAATCATCAACGAGCCGACCGCGGCGTCGCTGGCTTACGGTTTGGACAAGAAGAGCGACGAGAAGATTGCTGTCTATGACCTCGGCGGTGGCACGTTCGATATTTCCGTTCTCGAAATCGGCGATGGCGTCTTCGAGGTGAAGGCGACGAACGGCGACACGCACTTGGGCGGTGACGACTGGGATAATGTGCTAGTCGACTGGATAGTTAACGAGTTTAAGAAAGACTCGGGCATTGACCTTTCGAAGCAGCCGGACGCGATCCAGCGCATCAAGGAAGAAGCCGAGAAGGCGAAAATCGCGCTCTCTTCTTCACAGGAATACGAGATCAACCTGCCGTTCATCACGGCGGATGCGACCGGACCGAAGCACGTGCAGAAGAAGCTCACGCGCTCGAAGCTCGAGCAGCTTACGGATGCGCTCTTCCAGCGGACGATCAAGCCGGTGAAGGATTGCCTCGCTGACGCGAAGTTGAGCGAGAAAGACGTCAACGAGCTCGTGCTCGTCGGCGGTATGACGCGCATGCCCAAGGTCATCGAGACCGCGCGGACGTTGATCGGTAAAGAGCCTCACAAAGGTGTGAACCCCGACGAAGTCGTGGCGATTGGCGCGGCGATCCAGGGCGGCGTGTTGAAGGGCGACGTCAAAGACGTGCTGCTGCTCGACGTTACGCCGCTCACGCTGGCGATCGAAACCGCGGGCGGAGTCGCTACGCCGATGATCCCGCGTAACACCACCATTCCTACGCGGAAGTCGCAGATCTTCTCGACCTACAGCGACAACCAGCCAGGCGTGGAGATCAAGGTTCTACAAGGCGAACGCCCGCTGAGCCGCGACAACAAGAACCTTGGCACGTTCCACCTCGACGGCATCCCGCCAGCCCCGCGTGGCACGCCGCAGATTGAAGTGACATTCGACATCGATGCGAACGGCATCCTGCACGTCTCCGCGAAAGACCTTGGCAGCGGCAAAGAGCAGAAAATCTCCATTACCGGCAGCTCAGGCCTCTCGAAAGAAGAAGTCGAGAAGATGCAGCGCGATGCTGAGACGCACGCCGAAGAGGACAAGAAGGCGAAGGAAGCGATTGAGATCAAGAACAACGCCGACACGCTCGCTTACCAGTGCGAGAAGCAACTAAAAGATCTCGGTGACAAGGTGGCTCCGGAGAAGCGGACCCAGGTCGAAGAAGCTATCAAAGCGGTGCGTGACGCGATCGAGCGGAACGACACTGACGCGATGAAGTCGACCTACGAAGACCTGCAGAACAAGTTCCAGGAGATCAGCGCCGACCTTTACAAACAGGCATCTGCGAGTACAGGTCCTATGCCCGGTGCGGAAGCAGGCGGGCGTCCTCAGCCTCAGGCCGAACCCGACAC
>JALYZW010000150.1 GCA_030945725.1 Verrucomicrobiota bacterium
GATCCGCTCGAAGTAGTCAACAAGGCGCTCGAAAACGTTCGTCCGCGTCTCGAAGTGAAGTCACGCCGCGTCGGCGGTGCGACTTATCAGGTGCCGATGGAAGTAACGCCGGCACGTCAGGTTTCGCTCGCGATGCGCTGGATCGTTAGCTACGCGGATAATCGTCGCGGGATGCCGATGGCGGATGCGCTCGCCGCTGAACTCAAAGACGCTGCCGCTGGACAGGGGAACGCGATCAAGAAGCGCGACGACACTCACAAGATGGCGCAAGCAAATCGCGCCTTTGCGCATTTCCGGTGGTAATTGCGATGGCAACTTCGATGCGCGCATTAAACACCGTCATCCCGAGCGAAGTCGAGGGACCCCGTAGCGTCACCTTTAAGGTTGCATCACGGGATTCTTCGACTCCGCTCCGCTCCGCTCAGAATGACGGCGCGGGCGGTTCCGCGTTCCGCAGTCCGCAATCCGCATTTTAATCATGGCTACTGCGACTCTAGATAAAGCGGCGACGACGAATCCGAATTCGCCGGACCGGAAGTATCCGCTCGAGAAGACGCGGAACATCGGGATCGCTGCGCACATCGACGCCGGCAAAACGACCTTGACCGAGCGCATTCTTTTTTACACCGGCATGATCCACAAAATCGGTGAAGTGCACGAGGGCACCACGGTGACCGACTGGATGGAGCAGGAACGCGAGCGTGGCATCACGATCACGTCGGCGGCGACCACTTGCGCGTGGATGCAGAAGACGGAGCCGGGCGTCTACAAAATGTTCGACGGCATCAAAATGCGCGTGAACATCATCGACACGCCTGGGCACGTCGATTTCACCGCCGAGGTCGAGCGATCCTTGCGCGTTCTCGACGGTGCAATCGCAGTGTTCGATGCGGTGGCCGGTGTGCAGCCGCAATCCGAGACGGTTTGGCGTCAGGCGAATAAATACAACGTCCCGCGCATCGCGTTCATCAACAAGATGGATCGCGTCGGCGCTGACTTCGACGCTTCGATCGATTCGATGCACAAGAAACTCGGCGCGAATGCCTGGCCGATTCTGATTCCGCTCGGCAAAGAAGATTATCTCAAAGGCCAGCTCGACGTCGTGAACCGCAAGGCCGTGTTCTATCTCGACGACGACTCGATGGGTTCTGTGTACGAGGTGCGCGAGATTCCGGAAGAGAACAAGGCGCAGGTCGAGAAGGCTTACGCGACCCTCGTGGAACAAATTTCGAATATTGACGACGAAATCGCGGAAGCGGTTTTAGAAGAGAAGGAGATCACGCCGCAGATGTTGAAGGCGGGAATCCGTCGGCAGACGATCGCGAATAAATTTGTGCCGGTCGTAGGCGGCTCCGCTTTCAAAAACAAAGGCGTGCAGTACCTCGTCGACGCGGTGATCGATTACCTCCCGGGTCCGCTCGACATTCCGCCTGCGGTCGGCATGGAGCCGGATACGCACGAGAAGATAGACGCGCCGACGGATGACAACGGCAAGTTCTGTTCGCTCGCATTCAAGCTTTGGAGCGATCCATTCGTCGGAAAGCTCGTTTTCTTCCGCGTTTATTCCGGCTCGCTCAGCAAAGGCGACAACGTTTACAATCCGCGCACGAACAAACGCGAGCGCATCTCGCGTCTGATCCAGATTCAAGCCGACAAGCGCGAAGACATCGACACCTGTTACTCGGGCGACATCGCGGCCATCGTCGGCATTAAGAACATCACGACGGGCGACACCCTCTGCGACGAAGATTTCCCGATCCTGCTCGAGCCGCCTTCGTTCCCTGACCCGGTCATCTCGATGGCGATCGAACCGAAGACGAAGCAGGACCAAGAGAAGATGGCCACTGCTCTTCAGCGTCTCTCGGAAGAGGATCCAACTTTCAAAGTCTTCACCCACGAGGACACTGGCCAGACGATCATCGCGGGCATGGGTGAGCTCCATTTGGAGATCATTCGCGATCGCATGCTTCGGGAGTTCAAGGTCGACGCGAACTCCGGCAAACCGCAGATCGCTTATCGTGAAACCATCACCGCGCCGGCCGACGGCGAAGGCAAGCTGATCAAGCAATCAGGTGGTCGCGGTCAGTACGGCCACGTTGTCATCAAGGTTCAGCCTAACGAACGTGGCAAAGGGATCACGGTCGAGAACAAGGTCGTCGGTGGCAACATCCCGAAAGAATACATCCCGGCCTGCAAGAAGGGGATCGAAGAAGCGATGCTCAACGGCGTGGTTGGCGGCTACCAGGTGATCGACGCCAACGTCGACATCGTGGACGGCTCGTATCACGATGTCGATTCGAACGAAATGGCGTTCAAGCTCGCGGCGATTTTCGCGGTGAAGGACGCCTTCAAGAAGGCCAAGCCGATCCTGCTCGAGCCGATCATGAAGGTGGAGAACGCGACGCCGGAAGAATTTCAGGGCGACATCATGGGCGATCTCAATCGGCGCCGCGGCAAAATCGGCAGCATCGAAGTGAAAGGTAACCTCACCATGGTTCAGGCCGAAGTTCCGCTCGCGGAGATGTTCGGTTACGCCACCGCGATCAGATCACTTTCCAAAGGCCGTTCGAGTTACTCGATGGAGCCGTCACACTTTGAACAAGTCCCGCAGCAGCTCGTCGCTGCCGTGCTCGACCAGAAGGAAACCAAGTAATGGCTAGCGGGCAACGTATTCGTATTCGTTTGAAAGCGTTCGATCATCGGATGCTGGATCAATCTGCGATCGACATCGTCGAGACGGCGAAGCGGACCGGCGCGCGCGTGGCGGGGCCGATCCCGCTGCCGACCTTGATCGAGAAGTTCACGGTCAACCGCTCTCCGCACGTCGACAAAAAGTCGATGGATCAATTTGAAATCCGGACCCACAAGCGTCTGCTCGACATCATCGAGCCGACCGCGAAAACGGTGGATGAACTGAAGAAGCTCAACCTCCCGGCCGGCGTGGACATCACGATCAAGATTTAAACCTCTAACCCCTGTCATTCTGAGCGAAGCGCAGCGTAGTCGAAGAATCCCGCGGACTTACCTTATAGCTATCGCCACGGGATCCCTCGACTTCGCTCGGGATGACAAATTGAAACATGAGTATCGGACTTTTAGGACAAAAACTCGGCATGACCAGCGTCTACGACGCGACGGGCAAGCTGCGTCCGGTGACGGTGATTGCGGCCGGCGATAACACGCTTCTTCGCCGCCTCACGACCGAGAACGACGGTTACTCTGCGATTCAGGTCGGCTTCGGCACGCAGAAGGAATCGCGCGTGACGAAAGCGGTTATGGGTGGCTTCACCAAAGCTGGCTCCGAACCGAAGAAACTCGTGCGCGAGTTCCGCCTCGATACTGACGCGCCGGAAGGCGAGATCGATCTCGCGATCACACAATTTGCGCCGGGAGATTGGGTGGATGTCATCGGCCAGTCAAAAGGCAAAGGCTTTCAAGGCGTCATGAAGCGGCACAATTTCCAAGGCCAGGGCGCTTCCCACGGTTCAAAAACGCATCGGCGCAACGGCGCGATCGGCAACCGCTCCACTCCGGGTCGCATTTGGAAGAACATGGGCATGCCCGGTCACATGGGTGACGAACGCGTCACCGTCCAAAATCTGCAGGTCGTACAGGTGCGCGAAAACGAGAAGGTAATTTTGATCAGCGGCGCCGTGCCTGGAGCGAAGGGCAGCTATGTGGTCGTTAGGCCGGCGATCAAGAAACCGACGACGACGGAGGCAGCGAAATGAGCGGGAAAGTTTTAACCCTTGATGCAGCGAAGGAAGCGAAATTCACGCTCGTCGAAGGCGGCCGCGGAACCCAGGCCGTCCATGATGTGGTCGT
>JALYZW010000156.1 GCA_030945725.1 Verrucomicrobiota bacterium
GTGTTCGACTATTTCTATCGCGGGCTCGGGAGGGGATGGCTCAACGACGACTGCCTGGAGGGAAGTCGTCGGAAGCGGTGGTTCGAACGATAGCGGCGTCAGAAGTGGCGTCGGCCGCCCGGGATTAGCTGGAGGCGAAGCTTCCTCGATCGGCGATCTCGGTTCTTGAATCTCGGGGGCTGCGGTCTCCAGTTCGCTCGGTGCCGCGACCTCCTTGCCACCGGGTTCCGAGATCGGCACGAAGGGCAAAATCCGGGACTCGGGGTGGGCGACAGTTTCGCGAATATCATCGACCACGAGTGGATGGACGACGGGCTCCGGCACGGCCACGGCGGCGTCCGATCGAGCAGAAGAAGGCCCGCGCGCTATCGGCGGGCTAAGGTGGGCGGGGGATATTCGGGCGGTCGTAATCAGTTCCTCGGTAAGCACGGATGAGGAGGCGATCGGGGCGCCGATTGATTCGGTTTCTGCGAGGGCGATTGTCGCGGCGATCGACGGCCCGGCCTGCGCGGTCGGCGACGAGGAAGACGCGGATTCGCCGGTGGGCGGCGCCGCTTTTCCCTTGCCGTTCCCATGATGGTGTTTCTGCTTTGACGCCGGCCGTTCGGGCGTCGGCGGCTCTTTCATTTTCGCGATTTCGAGGACGGCGCGCGGACCTTCGCTTAACGTTTTCTCGACCAGCGTCACCAGCTCGTGCGAGAGAAATGGTTTGCTGATCGTCGCCACCACGTTCGCAAAGCGCTTCGCGGTCGCATTCATCTCGGCGACATGCCCCGACATCATGATGATCGGGATCAGTGCAGTCCGTTCGTCTTCCAGCAAACGCCGGCAAACTTCGTCGCCATTGATATCGGGCAGGCTGTAATCGAGCAGGATCAGGTCCGGAGCGCTCAGCTCAGCGCGGCGGCAACCTTCCGTACCGGTGTGCGCAGCGGAAATCCGCAGCTGCGGGTCGGCGGTGCCGAGAATTTCCTCGACGAAAATCAGCAGCAATTCGGTATCGTCGATCACGACGATCTTTTTGCCGGTTCGCGCGACCGCCTCGCGCTCGCGCGTTCGTGTCCGTGATATCTCAGACCTTTCCGTCCGCGTCCCGGTCTTCCTGAGCGCGTCGATCACGACCGCGTCCCATGGCGCATTAATGGTGCGCGGCGCGTCGGCTGGGCGTTCGGATTCGCTGAAGTGGGGGAGACGCCAACGCAGCATCTCTTCCACAGCAGCTTCACCGATTAGGCCCGGCGCGCTCGCGTGGCAGAGCTGGCCGGCCGCGAAATGGATCTCGCCCGACCGTCCGCCGGTGGCGTCCAGTTTTAGAATTGAAGCCGCGCCGTTTACGCATTCGAGCGCGATAAGGTCGGGCAGATCAAGATCGGCCAGGATGCCGCCGCGCGGTCGGTCCGAGATTTCGGCCCCGCCCAGGGCCGTTTCGATTGCCTTCCCGAAATCCGCTAGCTCAAAGGGTTTCTCGAGAAATTGAACCGCTCCATCGCCAGCGCGTGCGGCTGCGAATTTTGTCGAAATGCCGCACCCGATCGCCAGGACCCGAAGCGTCGGCTGTGATGTTTTTAATTGCTCTAGGAAAGCAACCAGTCCGGTTTGCGGCGGGTCAAGATCGATCACGACTAACTCGGGAGTATCTGCTTCCGCGATCGCTTGTGCCTCCGGCAAAGAAGCGGCGACGCGCCGCGCGTGGTGCGGTGCGAACTTTCGCAGAGCCGAGCCAATCGCGATCGCGAGAGCGTCGTACTCTTCGACGAGCAGGATGCTAGCTTCGGAGGGCGACCCTGTTACGAGATCGGGATTTGGCGGCACGGCGGCACCTGTTGGAGGACGCGAGGGTAGGAGAAGGCGCGCGCATGTAAAGCTTCACATCGCAGGTTGCGTGCCCACGCGGGTGGGAAAGTTCTCCCGACCCGGCCAGTCGCTTCGGTTACTCGAAACGAAGCGCGTCGATCGGGTCCAGCGCAGCCGCCCGGTAGGCCGGATAAAAACCGAATCCAATCCCGATCGCGGAGCAAACGACGAGGCCCGCAATCGCCCAGCCGTAGGGAAAAATCAGGCTCGCTTTCAGCCACATCGCGAGCAAATCACCGCCGACGACGCCAAGGATGATCCCCAAAACGCCGCCTGCTTCCGAAATGAAAACTGCCTCAGTGAGAAACTGGCGCAGAATATCCCCGCTGCGCGCGCCGATCGATTTGCGAATCCCGATCTCTTTCGTCCGCTCGGTCACGCTCACCAGCATGATGTTCATGATCCCGATGCCGGCCGCGATCAACGCGATCAAGCTGATCACAAATGCGCCGATCCGCACGACGCCGGCGATGGATTCGAACGCACCGGTCAAGGAATCGTTCGAGTAAAGCTCGAAGTCGTTCGGCTGATCGGCGCGCAGGCCGCGCGCGATGCGCATCGCGCCCATTCCCTTGTCGAGCGTGCTGTTGTAATCGGCTTGCGACGTGGATTGCGTCGCGACATTCACGGTGCGATTCGCTTCGCCATATGTCTCAAAAAATCGCGTAATCGGAATCAGGCAAATTTCGTCCTGGCTCCCGCCGAAGGCTGTCCCTTTTCCTTCCAGCGCGCCAATTACGGTAAAGCTGTGGCCGTTGACCTTCACCTCCTTGCCGATCGGCGACTCTTGCGGGAAAAGGCGCGTGACAATCGCTTTGCCGATCACCACCACACTGCGCGCGTAATCGACGTCTTCTTCCGTCAGGTTTCGCCCGGAAGCGAGCGTGTGCGCGTTCGCGGAGAGAAAACTCTTATTCGTTCCCACCACATTAATGTTTGGGCGCGTCTTGCTTCCGCCGTAACTCACGTAGCTGTTGTAGTCGAACACCTTCAGGCAAACTTCGCGCGCCACGCCATCCATCAGCTCGGCATACTTCTGCGCCTGGCGGTGGGTGATGTTGCGGCGGTTCTCGAATTTTCTTTGCGCGTGTCCGCCCGCGCTGACGCTGAATGGATATTTTGCAAACTGGAAACTGTTCGAGCCGAGAAAACTCAGTCCACCTTCAATCGATGACTGCAAGGCACCAATTGCCGTCATCACTGAGATGACGGAAAACACGCCGATCGTGATCCCAATCATGGTCAAGCCCGAGCGCAGCTTGTTTGCGCCTAACGACGAGAGGGCCATCGAGATGATTTCGCGGAACTTCATCGAGGTTGACTCCGGTTATTCATACCTCAGCGCGGTCACTGGATCGAGCCTCGACGCCGACCAGGCGGGCGCAAAGCCCGAAACCAATCCGGTCATCACCGAGATGAACATGCTCATGAAAACCAGGTTCAAAGAGACACTGATCGGAAATGAAGGAAAGGCCGCGCCGATGCCGAAACAAATCAGATACGCGACGCCGAGACCGATCATTCCACCGACCAGACAGATCGCGGTCGATTCGATCAAAAATTGCAGCAGGATCGTGCGCCGCCGAGCGCCGAGCGCCTTCCGTGTCCCGATTTCTTTCGTGCGCTCTTTCACGCTTACAAACGTGATATTCATGATCCCGATCGCGCCCACGAAAAGCGACAGGCCGGTGATGAAAAGGCCCGCAATCGCGATCGAAGTTTTTACCGGGTCGAGCGTTTTCTTAAAGGCCTGTTGCTCATTGATCGCGAAGTCCTCCCTTTGTTCCGGAGCAAGTCCGCGCACTCGCCGCATCAGCCCGATCAGCTCGTCCTTCGCCTCCGCCATTTTTGTTTTGTCGCGCACTTTGACCAGGATGTCCGACTCGCTTTTCGCGCTGTAATATTTTTGGAAGGCGGGAAGGGGAATGACGACGATCGAGTCCAGGCTGAACAATCCCAGGAAGGAGCCCTGCCGCGAAATCTCGCCGATGACTTTGAACTGTTGGCCGCCGATGATGACCGTCTTGTCGACCGGATTTGCGCCCGGAAAGAGAGCGTCCGCGACGTCGTATCCGACCACGCAAACATTCGCGCCTTCGCGGCTTTCGAGATCGTTGAAGAAACGTCCTTCTTTGAATTCGAAAGTGGTCGCGACAAGATAATCCGAAACGGTCCCACGAATCAGCACGCCGTTGACCTGGTTGTCCGCAAACTTGACGTTTCGGATAATCGACGAATCCGGGATCGCGATCATCAACTCGCTCTTCGGCGTCGCCGCGATCATCCGATTTAACGGGTCGGCGTAAGTCGTCTTAATTTTCCTGCGGTTGCGATAATTCCACCAGTCATCCGCCCGCAGCCACGATTGCCGATTCACGTACAGAACGTCGTCGCCCAGAATCGCGATGCTCTTGTCAAACCCGACGGAGATGCCACCGATTGCAGTCCCCATCAGCGTGACGGCGACGATGCCGATGATCACACCGAGCGCGGTCAGCATCGAGCGCGTCTTGTTCGCGCGCATCTGGGCGGCCGCGATTTTCCAGCTCTCGCTCAGTTCGTAGAGGAACCGCTTCATCGCGCTACGTCAGGGCGAGATCGGGAGCGCGGATCGTGGGCGTGAGTTGATCGCTTTCGATCAGGCCGTCGCGCAAAAAAACGGTCCGGCGCGCGTGTCGCGCGATGTCCGGTTCGTGCGTCACCAAAATGATCGTGTTCCCGCGCTGATACAGCGTCTCGAGCAAGGCCATGATCTCTTCGCCCGTCTTCGAATCCAGGTTCCCGGTTGGTTCGTCCGCAAGGATGATCGACGGATTGTTGACCAGCGCGCGCGCGATCGCAACGCGCTGGCGCTGACCGCCCGACAACTCGTTAGGCTTGTGGTGCATTCGCTCACCCAGGCCAACATCGACCAGCGTCTGCGCCGCCCGTTCCATCCGCGTCTGCGGATTGACCCCGGCATAAATCAGCGGCAACTCGACGTTGCGCAGGCTGCTCGAGCGCGGCAGCAGATTGAACGTTTGAAAAACGAAACCGATCTCGCGATTCCGAATCGCGGCCAGTTCGTCATCATCCATTTCCGATACGTTCTTGCCGTTGAACTCATAGCGCCCCGAACTCGGCGTATCGAGACAACCGAGCATGTTCATGAGGGTCGATTTCCCGCTGCCGCTCGGCCCCATAATCGCGAGGTATTCGTTCCGGTGAATCTGCAGCGTGACTCCGCGCAACGCGTGCACGGTTTCCTCGCCCATCACGTAATGCTTCGTGATGTTCTCGATGTCGATGACGACCGGCCCATAAGGGCGGACGGAATCCGAAGACGTCATGGCACAATCAAAGAAACCGCGAAGCCGCGAATCAACACGCAGCTATTTCGCCGGCAGCGCATCGATCATCACCTTCGCGCCGTCCTTCAATTTCCGGCTGACCGCGGTGTAACTCCCGGAGATCACTTCGTCGCCGACGTTGACCCCACTCTTGATCTCGATCGAAGTGTCGTCCGCGATTCCGGTCGTCACCTTAACCATCTCCGCCTTCAGGCCTTTTTTCAGAAACACGACTTTAAGCAGCTTCTCGCGATCGCCTTTCTGCGTCTTCTTTTCCTGCCGCTCATTCGTGACGTCAGCCGCGTTCTCCGCCTTGTCGCGCAGCTCCGCGGCTTGTTTTCGCCGCTCGATTTCTTCCGGACTTAAATTTGTGTCCGCGGTGCGGATGGTGACGCTCTGCATCGGCACAGCGACGACATCGTTCACCATATTGGTCTGAATGTCGGCGGTGCAACTCAGTCCGGGCCGTAGCGCTACGTCGCGTTCTTCGATCCGGATTTTCACTTCGAAATTTGTGACTTCTTCCTGCGTCCCCGCGCCGGTGGTCTTGCCGGTGTTCGCGATCTGCTGGACCGTCCCCTTAAACTTCCGGTCGGTGTAGGCGTCGATCGCGACGGTTGCCTTTTGGCCGACCTTGACGTTGACGACGTCGTTCTCGTTTACGTCCACGCGCGCTTCCATGTGGCTCAGGTCCGCGACCCGCATCACTTCCGTGCCGGCGAATTGGTTCGTCGCGACGACACGTTCGCCGAGCTTGCTGTTGAGCACCGTAACGGTCCCGTCGATCGGAGAATTAATCGTCGTCTTCGAGAGCTGATCGCGCGCCTGGCTCGAGCCGGCCTCCGCGCGCTCGATCTCGTGCTGCGAGCCTTCCAGCGTTGATCGCAAGACGTCGCGCGCCGTCTGCGCAGTCATGAACTCCGAGTCGGAGATCATCTTTTTTGTGAACAAATCCTGCGCGCGTTTCAGATCGAGCTCGGCTTTCGCGAGCGATGCTTTCTGCTGCAAATTGATTGCTTTCGCTGCGCTGATCGCTGCTTCCTGTTGTTCCAGTTGAGCCTTGTAAGAGTCCGGACGGATTTTCATCAACAAGTCGCCCTTCTTGACCGACAATCCGTCTTCGACCGGCAGCTCGATGATTTCGCCCGCCACTTCCGGGGAAATTTTCACTTCCAGTTCCGGCTGAATTTTTCCCGTGGCCGATACGGTCTGGATGATCGTCTTGCGCACTGCTTTTTCGGTGATGACGGGAATCGGTTTCTCGCGTTTGCCCATCAGGATCGACGATATGATCCAGAGCAGAAGCAGGCCGACCGCGCCGATGATGATGTAACGCTTGCGTTTCGATCCGCGCTTTTTGGGCGTCGAAGAGACCGGCGCGGTGGGCGCGAGAGGTTGATGCATATCAGTCAGCACAGGTGCTACAGAGGCACAGGTTTAGTGCGTCTTTAGATAGTTGGGAAGCTATTCTCGTTCAAAGACCGGCGCTCTCCGTCTCTGGCTCGAGTGATCGCGCAGCGGAATTGCGAGAGCGAATTTGGTCGATCGCCCACTGCGCGTGCTCCGCAATCAGCGGTTCCGGATCGCTTACCCGCCGCTGCAATGCGGGGAGGTCAGCGAGGTCGCCGACGTTACCAAGCGCCACACAGACGTTGCGGAGAAAACCGCGGCGTTTGATGCGCTTAATCGGAGAACCACGAAACAGCGCGCGAAAGTCGGCGTCCGAAAGTCCGAGATAATCGCGCAGTGCCATGCCAGCTGTCGCCGGTCGTGCGGCGAAGGCCGTCTCGCGCGAAACCTCGGCGAATCGGTTCCACGGACAAACCTCGAGGCAGTCGTCGCAGCCGTAGATGCGGTCCCCGATCAGCGGACGGAACTCGATCGGAATCGCGCCTTTGAGTTCGATCGTGAGATAAGAGATACAACGCCGAGCGTCGAGCCGGTTCGCACCAGTGATCGCGCCGGTCGGGCAGGCACGGATGCAGCGCGTGCACGTTCCGCACCGTGGCACTTGCGGCGCGTCGGCTGCGAGATCGAGGGTGGTGAAGATCTCGGCGAGGAAGAACCAGGTTCCGAGGCGCCGATCCACCAGCATGGTACTTTTGCCGTGCCAGCCGACGCCCGCCGCGTCTGCGTGATCACGTTCCAGGACGGGTCCGGTATCGACGTAGCACTTTTGCGCGCCGCCTCGCGCGGTGAGGAAGACGTCGAGATGCTTGAGTTTTTTCTCGATAAGATCGTGATAATCGTCGCCCCACGCATATCGCGCGATGCGGCCGCGCGCTGCTTGGCCGGCTGAGCGCCTCCCGTCGCCCTGCCAATAATTGAGCGCTAGGACAATCACTGATCGTGCCCCCGCCAGGATTTGCTGCGGATCCGCCCGTTTCGCCGCTCCGCGTTGCAGCCAATCCATCTCTCCCGCACCGCCCTCGCGCAGCCAATCGTCGAATTGCGCGGCGTGCGCGGGCGGGCCGCAAGGCGTGATCCGGCAAGAATCAAATCCAGCCGCACGGGCTTCGCGCACGAGCTCGCGTTTCAAAGACCCGGTGCCTGCGTTCATTTGCAGACCTTGCGGTCGGACGGCGTTGCCGCGGTGTTCCAACCTGCAATCAAGGCGTCGGCCGCTTCCGCATGCGTGAGGCCGCCGGTGTTAATCTCGAAGTCGGCCAACGCCCGGTAAAGAGGCAGTCGCTGGGCGAGTAACTCGCACATTCGCGCGCGCGGATTTTCACTTTGCAAAAGCGGACGCGACGGACGGCGGGAGACGCGGTCGAATATCGTTTGTTCATCAGCGGTCAGATGGGCAATGACTCCAAGCTGGCGGCACCGCTCGACATTCTGCGCGCGCAGCAAAATCCCGCCGCCGGTGACCACGACGGCCGGTTCTTTACCGTCGACTTCCGCGAGCACTTGTTGTTCGGCCGCGCGGAAATCCAGTTCGCCAAACTGCTCGAAAATCGCGCTGATCGGCAGTCCAAATCGCGCGGAGACTAACTCATCGGTATCGAAGCGCGGGAGCCTCAGTCGTTCGGCCACCGCACGACCGACGGACGATTTTCCGGTGCCCATGAATCCGATCAGAACGAGAGCGCTGCCGGCCATCCGCTTAGTATGCGGTACCCGGGGCGGGTTGCCAATTCATCGCCGCCCGTGAGATCGCCTCGCTAAAATTGCCTTTGCAAGCCAGCGTGTTGTGAGTCAGTGGTGAGCGGCCGTTATGCCCGAGTCGAAATCCGCCATTCCACGCGTCGCCGTCGCCATGGGGAGCGCCTCCGATTGGGAGACGATGCGTCATGCGGTGGAGTTGCTCGCCGAGTTCGGAATCCCGCACGAACATCGCATCATTTCGGCCCATCGAACGCCCGATTTGATGGCCGAATTTGCGCGCGCCGCCGCCGGGCGGGGTCTGCAAGTCATCATCGCGGGGGCGGGGGGCGCGGCACATTTGCCCGGTATGATCGCGGCACACACCTGGTTGCCGGTTCTGGGCGTGCCGATTCAGTCGCGCGCCTTACAGGGGGTCGATTCGCTGCTGTCGATCGCGCAAATGCCGGCGGGCGTCCCGGTCGGAACCCTGGCGATCGGGACCGCTGGCGCGACGAATGCCGCGCTCCTCGCCGCCAGCATCCTGGCCCTGAACGACGAAACGCTGCGGCTGAAGGTGGAAGCGTTCCGCCAGCGACAGACCGATTCGGTTCTCTCACAACGGCTCCCATGACGCGCCGCTTCCTGCCCGGCGCGACGGTCGGCGTCATGGGCGGCGGACAACTTGGCCGGATGTTTGCGATTGCGGCGCGCACGATGGGATACCGGGTCCACATTTTCAGCCCGGAAGCGAACGGCCCGGCGGCCCAGATGGCAGATTACTCGACCGTCGCCGAGTACGCGGATGAAAATGCGGTCCGCACCTTCGCATCTCAAATCGACGTGCTGACTTTTGAATTCGAAAACATCCCCGCGGCGACTGCAGAGTGGTGTGCGGAGCAAGTGCCCGTGCGGCCGAGCGGCTTCGTTTTGCACACCGCGCAAGATCGATTGCGTGAAAAAGATTTCCTTTCGGCGGCGGGCATTCCGGTCGCGCCGTATCGTGCGGTGCGTGATCTCGCATCGCTCGCGGTGGGATTAGGCGAACTCGGGACGCCCGCTATTCTGAAAAGCGCCGCGTTCGGATACGACGGGAAGGGCCAGCAGCGAATTACCGGTGAAATGCGCCCGGAGTCGATCTGGCAGGATCGACCTGGCGACGAAATGATTTTGGAACGCGCAATTGAGTTTGAACTCGAGCTCTCTGTCATCATCGGCCGCACTGCGGATGGCCAGATGGCGACGTTTCCGGTTGCCGAGAACGTGCATCGGAACCACATCCTCGACCTGACCGTGGCGCCGGCGCGGATCGACCGCTCAAGCGCTGCGAACGCGGAGCAGGTTGCGCGAGGCATCGCCGAACATCTCGAGCTTGTCGGACTTCTTGCGGTCGAGATGTTCCTGAGGCCGGGAGGTGAACTTTTGGTCAACGAGATCGCGCCCCGGCCACATAATTCGGGTCACTGGACCATCGAAGGCTGCGCGACGAGCCAGTTCGAGCAGCAGTTGCGCGCGGTGTGTGGGCTGCGGCTCGGATCGACGGAGTTGCTTCGACCGGCGGCGATGGCCAATCTCCTCGGCGATCTCTGGATCGGTGGCGAACCGAATTGGATCGCCGCGTTTGAACGATCGCCGGCGCATCTGCATCTCTACGGGAAAACCGTTGCCCGGGATGGTCGGAAGATGGGTCATTTGACGGTTCTTGCCGCCGATGCAGAGCAAGCCATCGATCAGGTGACGCGCGCCAGAGCGGCTCTGGTTCGTCGCTGACGTGAAAACGGAAGTTCTCGGCACTGCGACCTCAGAGGCCCTCGAGGCCGCGATCGCTTGCGCCGTGGGGCGTCTAAAGTCCGGTGATATCGTGGCGCTGCCGACGGAAACCGTATACGGACTCGCTGCTGACGCGACGGATGTGGCGGCGGTGCTTCGGATTTTCGAAGCGAAAGCGCGGCCGCGCTTCGATCCGTTAATCGTGCACCTCCCGTCGCCGTCGGCCCTAAATAGCGTAATCCAAAGCAAAATCGCATTGACCGAAATTGAGTATAAATTAACGGAACACTTCTGGCCCGGCCCGTTTACGCTCGTTCTTTCTCGCAATTCGGTTATTCCTGATATTGTCGTTTCCGGACTTCCCACCGTGGCTCTTAGGGTTAGCGCGCATCCGCTTTTCGGCGAGATCGTGCGCCGACTCGGTCGCCCAATCGCCGCGCCAAGCGCGAATCGCTTCGGGAACGTCAGCCCGACATCCGCAGCCGATGTCCTGGCAGAGTTAGAGTTTCGGATCCCTCTTATCGTCGACGGGGGGCGGACCGAACACGGCGTAGAGTCGACCATTGTCGCGGTCCGCGACGGCAGAATCGAAATCCTGCGGCCGGGCCCCATTACCGAGGAGCAACTCAGGGAGTTTGCGCCGGTCCATCGCGCCACGAATCCCGGGTCGCCGGATGCCCCCGGCCAGCTGCCCTCGCACTATGCGCCGACGACGCCGATGATTCTTTGCGATGATCTCGCTTTGTATGCGCCCCATCCCGGCCGACGCATCGGCGCGCTTGCGTGGCGCGAACCGAATGAATTGGATTTCGCCGAGAGCCGCGTGCTCAGCCGATCAGGCGACCTTCGCGAGGCCGGCGCGAACTTATTCCGACAGCTGCGGGAGCTTGACGCCGCTAATCTTGATCTCATCGTTGCGGAAGCGGTGCCTGAAGTGGGCCTGGGGCATGCCATCATGGACCGGCTCCGGCGGGCCGCCACGAAGCGTTAAGTTTGGCCAGGTTTCGCCTTTACGGTGAACGAACCTCGGAGTGCCGCTGTCACAACCCACGCGCCAGACCGACACCTAATGAATCCGCCACTTGCAACCCATTTCCGGCTGTCCATTCTTCTGGCGATTTGCGGCACCAGTTCCATCTCAATTTGCCCCGCCGCCGAAACGCCAGGTCCAGATAGCCTGCAACAGCAAATCCTGGCGCACGCTCGGACTGTCGGCCCGGACGACTACACCTTCACACGCACTTCCCGAGTCGAGCAAACCGCTGTCGGCAAAACGGAGCAGCGGGTGATCGTCGATCGATGGGATCCGACGAAGCCGACGGAGCAACGGTGGTCTCTCGTGTCGATCGACGGCCGGCCGGCGAAGGCGGATGAATTGAAGGCCTACACCGGACAAAATGCGAAAAGGAGTGTCCCGAATTATAGCCGGGTAGCGAAATTATTTGCTGCGGCCGCGACGAGCGGTCGCGACGCGAGTGGACGCACCGTTTATCACTTCGCGACGCTGCCGAACGAAACGATCATGGCTCTCGGTACCGATCTGTCGCCCAGTGGAACCGGCGATGCGACCGTCCGACCGGGGCCGGTTCCCTTCGTCGAGCAGTTTCGGTTTACCTTGTTCAAACCCGCGCGCGTAAAATTGATCGCGAAGATTGAAAAATTCGAAGCGATCACACGTTATCGGCTGATGCCCGACGGCAAACCGGTGCCGGCCGAGCAGGTCTCCG
>JALYZW010000211.1 GCA_030945725.1 Verrucomicrobiota bacterium
GTCGCAGAGTGCACCGCCGATAACGTTTTCGTGATCAAGGGCGGGCAGATTTTCACGCCGCCGATCACCGCGGGAGCGCTGCGCGGGATCACGCGCTCGGTCGTTTTCGACATCGCCGCGGAGCTCGGGATCAAGATTACGGAAGGGGATATTACCCGGCACGACGTGTTCATCGCGGACGAATGTTTTCTGACCGGAACCGCCGCGGAGTTAATCCCGGTGATCAAAGCGGACGGCCGCGTGATTGGGACCGGGAAGCCGGGATCGATCACGGCGAGGATGATCGAGCGTTTCCGCGCCTTAACCCGCTCGACCGGCACGCCGATTTTTCCATAGCCTTCTGCGAATGCGCTTCGGCGCGTGATTTGCTGTTCAAGGCGCGAGGCTCGAAGGTAACCCGCGGTTGAAGGACTAACGAAATGTTGTGCGACGTTTGCAAATGCAATGACGCGACAGTTTTCCTGACGCAAATCCTCGAGGGGAAAATGCAGAAGGTGAACTTGTGCGACGCTTGCTCGAAAGAGAAAGGCGTCCAGGACCCGACGGGTTTCGCCTTGGCAGATCTGCTGCTCGGCATCGGCGCCGCGGAAGAGATCGAGAAAGGCGCGCCAACGCAGAAGTGCGTCATCTGCGGATTCACGCAGGCCGATTTCAAAAAGACGGGCCGGCTCGGCTGCAGCGAATGCTACGAGACGTTCGGCGAAGGTCTCGGCAGTTTGCTGAAAGCGATGCACAAGGGGACGGAACACGTCGGCAAATTGCCGCAGCGGGCGCACCGCGAAGTCGAGCTGCGCGACCGCAAACGCGCTTTGACCGAAGATTTGCAGAAAGCCGTTTCGGAAGAGAACTACGAGGGCGCCGCGTCATTGCGGGATCAGCTCCGTCAGCTCGAAAACGAGGGAGCGGTCGAGCGATGAAATTCTCGAACGTCATGGCGACCGGCGGCGAGTGGCTGCGCGGCGAAGGTCCGCACCACCAGATCGTGATCAGCAGTCGCGTCCGTCTCGCCAGAAATTTGCGGCATCGGGCGTTTCCGGGTTGGGCGAAAAAGGCGGAGCGCACCCAGGTGCTGGAGTTGATCAAACCGCGGGTGGAAGAGCTCTCGGAGATGCAGGATTCGTTCTCGGAATTTCTGCAGGATCTTTCGGCGCTGGAAAAACAGGTGTTGGTTGAGCGGCATTTGATCAGTCGCGAGCATGCGGCCAAGACCGTCGGCAGCGCGGTGGTCATGAATCGGCGGCAGACCCTCAGCATCATGATCAACGAGGAGGATCATTTGCGGATGCAATCGATCCGTTCCGGGCTGCAGTTGAAAAATGCGTTCAAGCTGGTCGATAAGGTCGACAGCACGCTCGAAGCGAAACTCGATTTCGCGTACGACGCGCGCCTCGGTTATCTGACCGCGTGCCCCACGAATGTCGGCACCGGCATGCGCGCATCCGCCATGCTGCATCTGCCGGGACTCGTCCTGAGCGAGATGATCAACCAGGTCATCCAGGCCGTGAATAAGATCGGCCTCGCCGTGCGCGGACTTTACGGCGAAGGCACCGAAGCGATGGGGAATCTGTTCCAGATTTCCAACCAAACGACGCTGGGCGAAAAGGAAGAAGAGATCATCAATCGGCTGAGCAAAGTGATCGAGACGATCATCGAGAAGGAGCATGACGCGCGTCAGATGTTGATCCAGAAAAAATCCAATACGCTCTGGGATCAGATCGGCCGCGCTTACGGGATCCTGACTTTCGCGCATGCCATGACTTCGAAAGAAGCGCTCAACCTCCTCTCGATCATAAAGCTCGGCGTCGATCTCGGGGCGTTCCCGGAAGACCGGCGTTTGCCGATCGACGAGCTCTTCATTGAGACGCAACCGGCGCATCTCCAAAAGAGTTCTCAGCAGAAATTAAGCGCCGAAGAACGCGACCATTTACGGGCGGAAATCATCCGCGAGCGTTTGCGAGTGTTCCCTAAACCTGATATCAGTAAAGTGGCCCGGGAGTCGGAGAACGGCTCAGCTTCCGAGCCCCCAAACCAATGAATAATTTCACCCCGCGAGCACAGCAAGTTTTAGCGCTGGCCCGGAAAGAAGCGGATCGCTTCAACCACAATTACGTTGGCACCGAACACCTCCTCCTTGGCCTGATCAAACTCGGCCAGGGCGTGGCGGTGAACGTGTTGCAGAAGATGGGTCTCGACCTCGAGACGGTGCGGATGGAAGTCGAAAAACAAGTCGGCTCCGGTCCCGAGACGAAGATGGTGGGCAACATCCCGTACACCCCGCGCGTGAAGAAAGTGCTCGCGCTGGCGGGCAAGGAGGCGAAGGCGCTGAATCATTCCTACGTGGGGACCGAGCACATTCTGCTCGGGCTTTTGCGCGAGGGCGAGGGCGTCGCCGCGCGAGTCTTGAAGAGCCTCGAAGTCGATATCGAACGCACGCGGAACGAAATTCTGAAAGAACTCGATCCCAATTTTACCCCGCCGGAATCGGAGCAGGAGAACGGCGGTGGCGCCGGCGAACAAACGTCGAAGAAAGATGTGAAGACGCCGGCCTTGCGCGCGTTCGGTCGCGATCTGACCGAGCTGGCCAAGAAAGGCGAACTCGACCCGGTGATCGGGCGACACAACGAGATCGAGCGAGTCATTCAAATCCTTTGCCGTCGCACGAAAAACAATCCGGTGTTGTTAGGCGAGGCAGGCGTGGGAAAGACCGCGATCGCGGAAGGTCTGGCCCAGGAAATTGCGAGCGGCAACGTGCCCGAATTGCTGCGCGACAAGAAGGTGATTACGCTGGATCTCGCGTTGATGGTCGCGGGGACAAAATATCGCGGCCAGTTCGAAGAGCGCATCAAGGCGGTCATGGATGAAATCCGGCGCTCGAAGAACGTGCTCCTGTTTATTGACGAATTGCACACGATCGTCGGCGCCGGCTCCGCGGAAGGTGCGATGGACGCCTCGAACATTATCAAGCCGGCGCTGAGCCGTGGCGAGTTGCAATGCATCGGCGCGACCACGTTGAATGAGTATCGGAAATACATCGAAAAAGACGCGGCGCTCGAACGCCGTTTCCAAACCGTCAAGGTCGAAGCGCCGACGGTCGAAGAGGCGATCCTGATTTTGAAAGGGCTGCGCCCGAAATACGAAGCGCACCACAAGGCGAAGCTGACGGACGAGGCACTCGAGATCGCGGTTAAACTTTCCGAGCGCTACATCACGGGACGTTTTCTGCCGGATAAAGCGATCGACGTCATGGATGAAGCCGGCGCGCGGGCCCGGATCAACGCGATGACCCGTCCGCCCGACGTGAAGGAGATCGAGCGGGAGATCGAAGACATTCGAGTCGAAAAAGAAGCGGCAATTAAAGCGCAGGATTTCGAGAAAGCGGCCGCGCTACGCGACAGCGAAAAGCAGACGAAAGAAAAGCTCGAAGCAATCCTGAATCAGTGGCGCGAGGAGCGCGAAGAAAAGGAAGTGCTCGTGACCGCGGACGACATGATGAACATCGTCGCGAAAGTAACCGGCGTTCCACTCCAGCGGATGGAGCAGAAAGAAACCGAGAAGCTTCTCCGCATGGAACAGGAGCTCCGCGGAAAAGTCGTCGGCCAGGATGAGGCAGTCATCGCAATTTCGAAGGCGCTCCGCCGGAGCCGCGCCGATCTGAAGGACCCGCGACGGCCCATCGGCTCATTCATTTTTCTTGGTCCGACGGGAGTCGGAAAAACGTTCCTCGCGCAGACCCTGGCCGAATTCATGTTTGGCGACCGCGACGCGCTCATCCAGATCGACATGTCGGAGTACATGGAGAAGTTCACCGCGTCGCGGCTGATCGGCTCGCCTCCGGGATACGTCGGTTACGAGGAAGGCGGTCAACTTTCGGAGGCCGTGCGGCGCCGGCCCTATTCGGTCGTCCTCTTCGACGAAATCGAGAAGGGCCATCCGGATGTGATGCATCTGTTGCTGCAGATCCTCGAAGAAGGCAAAATTACTGACTCGTTAGGCCGGAAGATCGATTTCCGGAACACGATCATCATCATGACTTCGAACGTGGGCGCGGAAACGTTGAAGCGTCAGATGACGATGGGCTTCGGCGCGACCAAGCCGATCGGCGAGCATGAGTACGACACGATGCGCGATCAGTTGCTCGAGGAGGCGAAGAAGGCGTTTAAACCGGAGTTCATTAACCGGCTCGACGACATCATCGTTTTCCATCAGCTGACGAAGATCGACCTGCTCCAGATCGTCGAGCTCGAGGTCGCGAAGGTTCTCGGCCGGATCAAAGAGAAAGACGTGCAGATCGCGCTCGATCAACCGTCGAAAGAATTCCTGATCGAGAAAGGTTACGATCCGCAGTACGGCGCGCGTCCGATGCGTCGCGCGGTCGAGCGCTACCTCGAAGATCCGTTCGGCGAGGAACTGTTGCGCGGGAAGGTGATACGGGGCGACGTCGTGAGCACGAC
>JALYZW010000334.1 GCA_030945725.1 Verrucomicrobiota bacterium
GCGTGATCCCGAGCAGCGTCGCGGCGTTCGGCGTCGCGAGCGGCGGCAGAAAGACCGCCAGGATTTTGTAAATCGCTTCGCCACCGATCCAGGTTTGAATCCCAAACCAGCCGCACGCGACAAACGCGCGCATCAGCGCCGGGACATTCGCGCCGAGCGTGCCGAAGGACGCGCGGCAAAAAACCGGAAAAGGAATGCCGTATTTCGTGCCGGCATGCGCGTTGAGAATCATGGGGATGACGACGATCAGGTTCCCGAGAAAAATGGTCAGGATCGCCTGCGACCAATTCATCCCGCCGCCGATGAGAGACGACGCGAGCATGTAAGTCGGGATACACGCGGACATCGAAATCCAGAGCGCGGCGAAGCTGCCCACGCGCCAGGTCCGTCGCTCCGCGGGGACGGGAGCAAGGTCGGCGTTGAAGAGGCGGCTGGTCTCCGGAGCTGCGACTTCTGCGCTCTGCATGGAGCCATTGATCGTGCCGAACATCAGCGAAGCGCGCAACCCTCAAAGGCGTGTTCGAGCCGTCCCCCCACAACACACAGTCATCCCGAGCGAAGTCGAGGGAGCCCGTGGCCAACCGATCGTACTGCCACGGGATTCTTCGACTCCGCTCGGCTCCGCTCAGAATGACAGAGAGTGGGTGGTTGTCATTGCTTGCCAATTGCATAACGATCGCAACGCATGTCCGCGAATCGCCAGCGCAATTTCTTCGCATGACGCTTCGACTCATCAGCGCGTTCGGTCTCTTTGCCCTCCTCGCGATCGCGTGGTTGCTCTCGGTGAGTCGCCGACGCTTCCCGTGGCGGACCGTGATTTGGGGAATGATCCTGCAATTCGCCTTTGCGATTTTCATTCTGAAAACGCCGGTCGGGTTGCGTCTCTTTCAAGGCGCCCAGGTGATGATGGATCAACTGAATGCCTGCGCCTACGAAGGCGCGAAAATGGTGTTCGGTCCGCTCGGCGACGCCGACACACTGCGTAAGGCATTTGGCCCGGCTGGCAGCTACGTTTTCGCGATCTCGGTCACGGCGACGATCATCCTGATTTCGGCGCTCTCATCGCTGCTTTACCACTGGGGCGTACTGCAAAAAGTGGTCGCGGCGATGGCGTGGGTCATGATGAAAACGATGCGCACGAGCGGGAGCGAAAGCCTCGGCGGCGCGAGCAATATTTTCCTCGGCCAAACGGAGGCCGCGCTCGTGATCAAACCGTATTTGCCCAAGATGACGCAGAGCGAAGTGATGGCGTTGATGACGACCGGCATGTCGACCATCGCGACTGGCGTGATGGCGGTTTACGCCGGCATGGAAGGGCTGAGCGCGGGCCACATTTTGACCGCGTCCGTGCTCGGGGCGCCCGCCGGATTGCTCGTCGCGAAGGTAATGTTCCCCGAGACGGAACCGAGCGAAACGGGCGAGCGCTGCCACTTCGGCGTCAAGAACACGTCAACGAACAGCATCGATGCGCTCTGCACCGGCGCGAGCGAAGGCGTGATGCTCTCGATCAATGTGATGGGAATGCTGATCGCGTTCGTCGCCGTCGTGGCGTTGATCAACGCGCTGATCCTCTGGCCGCAACATGCGCTCGGCATTGCCGCGCCTCTCACCATCCAGCAAATGCTGGGCTGGGTGAATGCACCTTTTGCGTGGTTGATCGGCGTGCCGTGGCCGGATTGTCCATTCATCGGCGGTGTGCTCGGCGAGCGGATCGTGCTGAACGAATTCGTCGGCTATCTCGATCTCTCGACCTACGTCAAAACACATCCTGGCGCGCTGAGCGAAAGGTCGATCACGCTCGCGAGTTATGCGCTCTGCGGGTTCGCGAATTTTTCCAGCATCGCGATTCAAATCGGCGGGATCGGTGCGCTGGCCCCGGAGCGGCGCCACGACCTCGCGCGTCTCGGTTTCAAATCGATGATTGCGGGTTTGCTCGCCTGCTACCTCTTCGCCGGCGTTGTGGGCGTGTTGATTTAAACACCGGTCATCCCAAGCGAAGTCGAGGGATCCCGTGGCAATCTCAACGGAAAACCACGGGGTTCCTCGACTTCGCTACGCGCCGCTCGGAATGACCGGCTGCTTTGTGCTTGATCGATTAAAAGTGCGTCGGTGCGCGCTGGAGAAACTTCCCGCGCCCTGACTGGCCGACGAACTGGCCGTCGCGGACCGCGACCTCTCCGCGCACCGTCACCACGTGCGGGCGTCCCTCGATTGCCCAACCTTCGAACGAATTATAATCGAGATTCATCGCGTGCGATTTCGCGGAAATGGTTCCGCGATAATCCGGATCGTAAACGACAAGGTCGGCATCGCTCCCGAGCTGGATTGTCCCTTTGCGCGGAAACAAACCGAACAGCTTCGCGGCCTGCGTACTTGCGCTGTCGACGAAGCGGTGCAGATCGATCCGCCCGGTTTTCACGCCATGCCTCCAATACAAATTGATTCGGTCCTGCAACGACGGAATCCCGTTCGGGATCTTCGTGAAATCATCTTGGCCCATCTGCTTCTGCGTCGCGAAATCGAACGGCGCATGGTCGGTCGCGAGCGTGGAAACGAAGCCTTTCGCGAGCGCATTCCAAAGCACCGGCTGATTCGACGCGTCGCGCAACGGCGGCGACATCACGTTCTTCGCCCCCTCGAAATTGGCCTCGGCGGAGGTGCGATCGAGCAACAGATATTGGATCAGCGTTTCGACCCAAACTTTCACTCCGCGCCGCGAACCCTCCATCGCCGCGGCCAGCGCTTCCGCGCAGCTCAAGTGCACGATGTAAACGTGTGCGCCGGTCATCTCCGCGAACGTCATCAGGTGATGCACCCCTTCCGCTTCGACCACCGGCGGTCGGCTCCAGTAATGCCACTCCGGCCCGGTCTTTCCTTCCGCGAGCAATTTCTTCTGCAGCTCCGCGATGAGATCCGCGTTCTCGCAGTGCGCGGTCGTAATCACGCCGAGCCGTTTCGCGAGCGTCAGCGTCTTGAATAACTCTTCGTCGGACACGCCGAATGCTCCCTGGTAGGCGAGGAAGATTTTGAAGCTGCTCAATCCGCGACGGACGATCTCCTCGAGATCGCGTTCCGTTTCCTCATCGAAGCGCGTCACGCCCATGTGAAAACTGAAGTCGCACGCGCTCGTTCCCTGCGCCTTGGCGAGCCAGAGCTCGAACGCCTCCATCGCGCGTTCTTCGCGACCCGGGCAAATCATTTCGAGAAACGTTGTCGTCCCGCCGGTCAGCGCCGCCTTGCTCGCCGTTTCATGCGTGTCCTTGGCGAAGGTTCCCATGAACGGCAGGTAGATGTGAACATGCGGATCGATGAAGCCCGGGAACACGTATTTACCCCGCGCGTCGATTACCTCCGCGCCGGTCGGCGCTTCCAGCTCGCGGTCGATCCGCGTGATCGTCTCGCCCTCACAGAAAATATCCGCCACGTAGCGGTCGCTCGCGGTGACGATTTCGCCGCCTTTAATCAGAAGCGACATGGCCTAACGAGTCACTTCTTCCACACATCGCCCACTCCTTCGCCCAGCCAGCGCGTGGTCACGACTTTCTGTTGGGTGTAGAACTGCACGCCTTCCTTGCCCTGGATATGGAGGTCGCCGTAGAACGACTCGTCCCAGCCGGTGAAAGGAAACATCGCCATCGTCGCCGGCACACCGACGTTGATCCCGACCATTCCCGCCTTGACGCGATGCTTGAATTCGCGCGCCGCTTTCCCGGAGTGGGTAAAAATGGCGGCGCCGTTCCCGTAGGCGGAACGATTCGCGATCGCGATCGCTTCGTCGAGATCGCCCATGCGCATGACGTTGAGCACCGGGCCGAAAATTTCTTCGCGCGCGATCTCCATTTCATTCCGCACTTCGTCCACGATCGTCGCGCCGATGTAAAAGCCGTTCGGTGCGCCGGTGACTTTCACGCCGCGACCGTCGGCGAGCACTTTCGCGCCCTCGCTTTCTCCACCCGCGACCAGACTGAGGACGCGCTCGCGGTGTTGCGCGGTGATCACCGGTCCCATGTCCGGCTGGGCGGCTGCGTCTGTCGGCCCGACTTTGATCGCGCGCGCTGCGTCGACCAAAGAGGGCAGCAAACGCTCCGCCGCAGCGCCGACCGTAATCGCGGTCGAGCCGGCCATGCAGCGTTCGCCCGCGCAACCAAACGCGGCCATGGAGAGCGCCTCCACGGTGCGCGGCACGTCCGCGTCCGGCATCACGACGATGTAATTTTTCGCGCCGCCATTCGCCTGCACGCGCTTCCCATTTTTGATTCCGGTCTCGTAAATGTATTTCGCCACCGGCGACGAGCCGACGAACGAAATCGCACGCACTTTCGGATGAGTGAGCAAGGCGTCGACCGCTTCGCGCCCGCCGTGGACAAGGTTCAAGACGCCCGGCGGCAGACCCGCTTTTTCGAGCAGCTCGATGATCAATACGACCGTCAGCGGCACCTTCTCGCTCGGCTTGAGCACGTAGGTGTTTCCGCAGGCGAGCGCGAGCGGGAACATCCACATCGGCACCATCGCGGGAAAATTAAAAGGGGTGATCCCGACACAAACGCCGAGGGGCTGGTGCATCGTCTCGCAATCGACACCGCGCGCGAGATTTTCGAGCGTATCGCCCATCAACAATGTTGGGACGCCGCAAGCGTATTCGATGTTCTCGATTCCGCGGTAAACGCTGCCGCGCGATTCCGCCAGCGTCTTGCCGTGCTCGAGCGACACGCGTTCGCAGATCCGCTCGAAGTTTTCCTCGACCAGTTGGCGATAACGAAAGAAGACGCGCGCCCGCTCGACCGCCGGCGTATCGCGCCAGGCGGGGAACGCGGCGGCCGCCGCTTCAACCGCCTCGTCGACGATGTCCGCGCCACACATCGGCGCGGCCGCGATTTTTTCGCCGCGGGAAGGATTAAAGACCGGCGAAGTCTCGACCGCGCTGATTTCCCGCCACTGTCCGCCGATGAAAACGGGGCAGGGGATCATCTGGCCAGCGCGTCCGATTGCTTCACGAAGTCGTCCCCGCTCCATTCGCCGTCGGCACGCACGACCTTTGCGGCGGCTGCTTCCTGCGCGGCGGCTTTCTCCTTCGCTTTGCGTGCGCCTTGCATTCGGACCAGCTCGGCATGCGTCGTGAAATAATCGAGGCTTTTGCCTTTGAAATCGCGCAGCGTTTCGAACTTATGCTTCTCCATGAACTCGAGGAGTTCGTCGCACATTCGCTTCACACAATCGTAACCGAACTTCATCACGCCGGTGCAAACCTGCGCGGTGTCCGCGCCTAACAAGATGAATTGCGCGGCATCTCCGCCGCTCTCGATTCCTCCGATCGCAGACAAACTCCGGCCCGGAAATTCCGCGCGGATCATGGTGGCGATTTCCATCACCATCCGGAGCGCGATCGGCCGCACCGCCTTCGACGAATAACCGCCCGGCGTAGTGAATCCTTCAACGGTCGGCTCGGGTCGCAATGTTTCGAGGTTCACCCCCATTACGCTGCGGATCGTGTTGATCGCGCTCACACCCTGCGCTCCTCCGCGAAAGGCGGCGCGGCTCGGATCGGTGATCCGGGTCACGTTCGGCGTCATCTTCGCCCACACCGGTTTCGTCGCGGCCCCCATCACCCAGCCGACCACCTCCTCGACGATCTCCGGGTTCTCACCCATCGCGGCGCCCATTTTTCGCTCCGGCAACCCATGCGGGCACGAGAAGTTCAGCTCGAACGAATCAACGCCGACCGCTTCACATCGCTCGACGATTTCGACCCAGGCGTCGCGATTGTATTCTTCCATAATCGACGCGATGAGGACGCCGTCCGGATGGGTGTCTTTGCACTGCTTGAATTCATCCAGCCAAATCTCGAACGGACGATCGCTGATCAGCTCGATGTTTTCCCAGCCGATCGGCTCCTTCTTGTCCGCGGCCATCAGCTTCGCATAACGCGGCGCGACGTTGACCACCTTCGACGAATCGAGGCTCACGGTCTTCGCGATGACCGCGCCCCAGCCTTCGCGAAAGGCGCGATTGATGACGTTGAGATTCGTTCCCGGCGGACCGGAGCCGATGATGAAGGGATTCGGTAATTTCAGTCCGTCGACGGTATTTTCGAGAGTCGGCATAGGGGCAGTGTCTCTGGAAAGCAGTAACCGCTCAGTGGCGTGAACTCGACAAAATTCGCGCGATGTCACTTCCATCGCGAATCCAGGCGCGGGTCATCCCGAGCCGCGGAGACGCGAAGGACCTCTCAAAAACACGCACGTTTTCGCCGTGCGCAACGATAGCGACGAAGCCAGCGGTAATCGTCATCACCCGGCAGCGCGGAATGCATCACTGAATAGCGAGATCCTTCGCCGTCGTTGCGGCTCAGGATGACGGCGCCGTCCGCGGTGTCGCGATTCCGCGAGTCGACGGTCGGGGTGATGTAGGACGAGCAGCGGGAATGCCGGCGCTCGGAATGATGCGAACCGGGAGCTAGCTCGACGTCGCCGACCTGATTCGTTGCATCGCCTTTTCGGCGAGCCGATCGAAGGCCCTGATCGCGAGCGCGAGATGTTCCTCTTTCGTGTCCTCGATTTTGTTGTGGCTGATGCCGTGCAGGCTTTGCACAAACATCATCACGGTTGGCACCCCGGCGCGCGCGACTTCAGCCGCGTCATGCAACGGGCCTGAGGCCAGGCGATGCGCGACGCCGCAGGTCTCGCTGATTGATTGTTCGCACAACGCGATCAGCTCGTGATCGAACAAGACCGGCTCGATTTGCCAAAGTCGCTCCCATGCGACGCTGACGTTTCCTTCGACCGCGAAACGCTCGCTCGCCTCCTTCGCCTCGCGGAACATGCGCGCGAGGGCGTCCGCATCGAGATGTCGTTGGTCGAGTGTGATTCGGCATTCTTCGACCACGCTGGTCACGATTCCGGGCGCCGTCGTGCAGGAGCCGATTGTGCAGACACCACCGCTGCTTCGATCCGCGATCCGATAGATTTCCTGGCCCATTTTCGCCGCGGCGAGAAAAGCATCCCGGCGGCGATTCATCGGAGTGCTACCGGAGTGCGCGGCCTGGCCGCGAAACGTGATCGCATGTCGCTCCACTCCGAAGGTGCCGAGGACGGCGCCGAGCGGGAGGTCGAGGTCAAGCAACACCGGCCCTTGCTCAATGTGCAGCTCGAGATAGGCCGCCGCCCTGCGCAATTCGACGCCGCACTCCCTCACGCGTTCGAAATCAATGCCGCATTCCGCGAGCGCAGCGGGCAACGTGACTCCACCCTTGTCTGTCAGCGTGCGAGCCTCACTCATGTCGAGATTGCCCGAACAGGCGGACGAGCCGAAAAGACTTTTGCCGAACCGCGCGCCTTCCTCATCCGCCCAATCGACCAGCCGCACCGTGATCGGCGGTCGGCCCGCGTATTCGGCATTGATCCGCCGCAGTATTTCGAGGCCCGCGAGCGTGTTGAGGCAGCCGTCGAGCCACCCGCCATGCGGGACCGAATCGATGTGCCCGCCGATGAGCAACGCCGCGTCGCAATCTCCGCGCAGTGTCGCCCAGAAATTTCCGGCTGCATCGGTGTGCGTCTCCGCGGATATCGCCGCTGCTTTCGCGCGCAACCATTCGCGCGCACGAACCCACGCCGGCGTGAAGGCCACGCGCTGCGCGCCATTCGCGTCGCCGGTCAGTGTGCGGAGTTCTTTTAACTCTGCGATCGTGCGCTGCGGATCGACGTTGCTAACCATCAGAACGCGGAGCCTAACGAGCTGACGCGCCGATCACAATCCAAGAAGCCGCACGCACCGTGCACGCAGACTAACGACTTCGCGCGATTCTACGTACATGTTAATGACAATCGCGATAGTTCTGCTCGTGCTCTGGCTGCTCGGCTTCCTGGCGTTCCACATCACGAGTGGCTTGATC
>JALYZW010000248.1 GCA_030945725.1 Verrucomicrobiota bacterium
GACTACGATAAGCTCGTGCTCGAGGTTTGGACCGACGGGCGCCTGACGCCGGACGACGCGTTATTGCAAGCGTCTGCGATCATGCGCCATCACCTCGATGTGTTCGTGAATTTCAACGACGATGTGATCGAATTCGACGAAACGCCAGCGGGCGTGAGCGAAGAGAACATGAAGCTGAAGAAGCTTCTCAATATGAGCGTGAACGAGATCGAGCTGAGCGTGCGCGCGGCGAATTGCTTGAACAACGCGAACATCACGACGGTCGGCCAACTGGCCCAGAAGTCGGAAGCGGAGATGCTCAAGTATCGGAATTTCGGCAAGAAATCGCTGAACGAAATCAAAGACAAACTGCAGCAGTTGCAGCTCGGTCTCGGCATGAAATTTGACGCCGGCCTGGTAGATCTTCCGGCTGCGGGAGTGGACGGGGCGGCCGCGGGCGTGAATGGTTCGGCCGAGGAAACCGATAAAGCCTAGTCGTTAGGCCAGATCGCCGGAAAGTTTACTGACCATGAGACACCAGAATAAAACGGTGAAGCTCGGCCTGACCGCCGCGCATCGGAAATCGCTGCTCGCCAACCAGGTCTGCAGTTTGATCGAACATCAGCGGATCAAGACCACTTTGGCCAAGGCGAAAGCGGTGCGGCCGCTAGCCGAAAAGATGGTCACGCTCGGCAAGAAAAATTCGCTGCACGCACGCCGCACGGCGCTCGCGGTCCTGAAGCAAAAGGACGCGGTGAAGAAGCTGTTCGAAGACATCGCCCCGCGCTCGGCGACTCGAAATGGTGGCTACACGCGAATCGTCAAGCTGGGCCAAAGAAAGAGCGATTCCGCGGCGATCGCGTTCATCGAATGGGTGGACGCGCCACTTGTAGCGGAAGAGCCGGCGGAGGAGCCGAAGGGCAAAAAGTCGAAGGCGGCCAAGAACACTCCCGAACCGGAAGCGAAGCCCGCAGGCAAGACGTCTAAGAAGACGACGGAGAGCGAACCGACCGCAGAGTAGCGGTCGTTAGGTTTTTGACGCGCGAGGGCTCGGCGGGGTCTCGCGCGTCTACCCATTCGCTTAGCGCAACGGGACGAGTTTCCACGCGAGCGTTCCGTCGGCAGCAATGTCGAGCCAGGCGACACTCGGCGGTGAGCCACGGTTCGGGCGCGTAACGCATCCCGGATTCAGGAATCGAACGCGGCCACGCTGCTCATCGCGCGGGACATGCGTGTGACCGTGCAGGACAACATCAATGCCTTCCGGCGGCTGTGGCGGCGGGAGATGGATAAGGCGGAACTCGACGCCGTTTCGTTTCAGGTTCAGGACGAGCGGCCACGTCGGAGTGTCGTCGCAATTGCCATGCACGACCGTCACCGGCGGACCGAAAGCTTGGATTTCGGCGAAAATCCGCTGCGAACAAACATCGCCCAGGTGCCAGATTTCGTCCGCTCCGGCGGCCAGCGATGCAAGGGTCGGCGGCAAGCGATCGTGAGTATCAGCGAGAACAAAAATGCGTAATGGGCCGTTCATTCCATACGTAAGCACGCCTCAATCGGGGTTGCGCCGCGAACCGGACAAATCACAAAGTCGGATTGAGCGAAAGCCGCAGCGTTCCTCCGCCGTTCGCATCACTGCTTTTCATTCAACGTGGTCAGTAACCGTTGCAGCTTCACCGCCCTAGCCTTCGCGGATTAGCGGCAACCCTCGCAGCTTGCACAGGCCCGCGCACGCGGCCTTCGCGGCCGAAAACCACCGCGCGTCCCAGCGTGTCATCCTGAGTCGCGCAGGCGACGAAGGACCTCGCCGAGTCAGCCCACGCGTTCGCTTTGTGGTGCGGCAGCAATCATCGCGCGGCTTCGTGGCTGTCTGAATTACCGGCACAGTCGTGGTGTTTGGCGAGATCCCTCGCCGCCTGCGCGGTTCGGATGACAGCGTGTGAGTGTGTTCACCGTTCGTTAGGCTTGGCCTTGTAAACAACGCCTTCTGAACTACCGTCAAAAGGTGTCATTTAAAGATTTTGGGCTCTCGCCGGAGGTCGTGCGCGGGACGCAGGCGATGGGATTTTCGGAGCCGACGCCGATTCAGTTGCGCGCCTTCCCGGTCGTCCTCGCAGGGAAGGATTTAATCGGCACGGCGCAAACCGGCACTGGCAAGACGGCCGCTTTCGCACTGCCGATTTTGACAAACCTGGCCAGGCACGGCGCGTTCCGCTGCCTGGTGCTGGAGCCCACGCGCGAACTGGCGGCTCAGGTGGAGACGGCGTTTCGAGATTACGGTCGCTACACCGACCTGCGAGTATCGCTCATCCACGGCGGCGTCGGGTACGGCAAGCAGCGCGAAGAAGCCGCTGCCGGCAACGACATCGTGGTCGCGACACCGGGGCGGCTTCTGGACTTGATGGAACAGCGCACCATGGATATGCGCAGCGTGAACGTGCTTGTTCTCGATGAGGTCGATCGGATGCTTGACATGGGTTTCCTGCCGGACGTTCGCCGCATCGTCGAGCAAATCTCCACGGATCGGCAGACGCTGTTGTTTTCGGCGACGCTGCCGCCCGAGATCGATCGCCTCGCTTCCTGGGTGTTGCGCGACCCGGTCGTAGTTGAAATCGGCGCGAATCGGTCGCCTGCGGAAACGGTCACGCACGCGGTGTATCCGGTCGCGGCGGAGCAGAAGTTCGATCTGCTGATTGCACTGCTCGAGCGGACGAGCTTTGATAGCTGCCTCATCTTTTCACGGACGAAACACGGCGCGGACAAAATCGCGGTGAAGCTGAAGCAGGGAAAGCATTCAGTTGCCGTGTTGCACTCCAATCGCACCCAGCGTGAGCGAGTCGAAGCACTGGAGGGATTCAAGAGCGGCAAATACGAGATCATGGTGGCGACGGACATCGCGGCTCGCGGCATCGACATCGCCGGGATCAGTCACGTGATCAATTACGATGTCCCGGAACACAGCGAGGACTATGTGCACCGGATCGGCCGGACGGGACGAGCGCTGAAAGTCGGCGACGCATTTACGCTGATGAACGGCGAGGAAGTCGGATCGCTGCAGGCGATCGAGCGGTTTATCGGCGCACGAATTCCGCGACTCAAGCTCGAAGGATTCCCTTACCTCTACACCGCGCTATTTGAGCCGGAGTCGATGACCGGTGGCAAACGTGCGATCGGCGGTGGGCGGACGCACGGCGGCTACTCGTTCGGCCGACGCCGACGCTAGCCGCAGCAGCCGTCGCCGGTTTGCATCGGCGGACAAACGACGGAACCGTAGCTGCAGAAGACGCAGCAATCCCCGGCTTTCGGTTTCAAGCGGGCCGAGCACGCCGGACATTCATAGAAGAAGAGGCATGCGTTCGTCGGCATCGTCTCCGCCGTTTGTGCGTCACAACGCGGGCAAGTGATGACGGACCGCAAGGCGCTGTCATCCCGAGCGAAGCCGAGGGACCCCGTAGC
>JALYZW010000262.1 GCA_030945725.1 Verrucomicrobiota bacterium
CCAAAAGGTGCAACGTGCCCGCGACGTTCGTGTCGTAATACAATTGTGGCGCGCTGATCGATGGTCGCACGCCGGCCCGCGCGGCGAGGTGCACAATCGCATCAAATTTTTCCTGGTGAAAAAGCGAGCGCACGGCCGCCGCGTCGCGCAAATCGATCTGGTGCACGGCGACATCCGCCGCGATCGCGTGGATATTGGCGCGTTTGATTTGCGGGTCGTAGAAGTCGTTGAAGTCGTCAAGAATCGAAACACTGTGGCCGAGCGCGAGGAGCTTCTCGGCCAGATGCGACCCGATGAATCCGGCGCCGCCGGTAACGAGAATCCGCATGGCGCGACGGTAGAGATGAAGCGAAACACGAGCAAGGGCAGAAGGGGCTGGGCCGCGTTGGGGGTCGTCGTCTTCTTGATCGCGTTGCTGGCCGGCTTGTATGTGCAGCTCGCCCCGGAGGTACGCGTGCGCGGCGCGATCGACCCCGCGTTCCAGATCGCGCCCGCGATCGAGCTGGCGTCGCTGCCCATGGCGACGCGATTCGATTTCCCGATCGGGAGCGAGAACGGCGCGTTCGCGTATAACGCGCAGCCGTTCACACAAAACCGCCATCTCGGCGACGATCTCAACGGAATCGGCGGGGAAAACAGCGACCTCGGCGATCCGGTTTACGCGGTAGCAGATGGTCGCGTCATCTTCGCGCGTGAAGGCGGGCCCGGTTGGGGAAATGTGGTCATCGTCCTGCACGCCTACGAGGAGAACGGCGCGCGGAAGTACGTGCAGTCGTACTACGCGCATTGCGAAGAGATCGACGTCACGACGAAACAAGATGTTCGTCGCGGTGAACGGATCGCGACGGTCGGAACCGGCGGCGGCCGATATTTCGCGCACCTCCATTTCGAGATGCGTGAATTCACCACGCCGTTTGTCGGTCCGGGCTACCGGGACGACACGCGGGGCTGGCTCGACCCGAGCGGCTTCATTAACGCGCACCGCGGCATGGCGGCGGATGACGTGGGAAGGCGGAGCTTGGAGCCGTAGGCAGTCATTAGTCGCGAAAAATGCCGGCGCACACCCGCTGTCATTCTGAGCCGCGCTAGACGGCGAAGGATCTCGCCCACACGCATTGACCATCCAAAATCGCGGCGGCCAGCCGTTCATCCCGTGGGTTCGTAGCTGAGTTTTGCACTTCTAAACATAGCCCCGCCTGAATGGGCGAGATCCCTCGCCGTCTGACGCGGCTCGGGATGACGGCTGCGAGAGCGAGGTCGTTAATCAAAGCGGTTTCCCGTCGGCTCCGCTTTATCGAGCGCGCGCCAGAAATACCACGCGGCCACCGAACGATACGGGCGCCATTTTTCGCCCAGTTTCATCAGTTGCTTCGGCGTGGGCTTTTTTCGTTTGCCAAAAGTCTTCGCGAAACCTTTTTGCACGCCGAGATCGTGGATTGGCCAGATGTCCGGCCGGCCCAGATCGAACAGCAAAAGCATTTCCGCCGTCCAGCGGCCGATGCCGCGCACGGTAGTCAACCGCTCAATGATTTCCTCGTCGCTCATCTTCGCCAGCGCGCGAGCTGTCGGCACGACACCGTCGAGCGCCTTTTGCGCGAGATCCTTGATCGCGATCGTTTTGTTGCGCGACAATCCAGCCGCGCGCAGGACTTCATCCGGCGTGTCGATGACTTTCTGCGGGTCGAGGAATTTCGGCGTCCCGAAAATCTCGCGCACCCGCCGCCAGATGGTCGCGGCGGCTTTCCCGCTGAGCTGCTGATAGACGATCGATTCCGCGAGAGCATCGAACGGCCGGACGCGTTTCGACGTCGGTCCCGTATATCGGCGCGACCGCGCGATCAGTTCCGCGAAACGCGGATCGCTCGAGGCAAGATGCTGGTGCGCTTCCTCGTGCATCCCCGCGAGCTAACCAGCGAAGCGCGCCTCGCCGCAATAAATTCTTTCCCCGGCCCCGCGTTTGGATTTGTTCTCGCATGGCCGAACCTGCGCAACTCACCTACTACGGACACTCGGGATTCAAACTGACGTTGCCCTCCGGCAAGATCCTGCTGATCGATCCCTGGATCACAAACCCACTGAACAAACGAGGCCAGGAAGACCTCGCTGCGCTTGATCGCGTCGACCTGATTTGCCTCACGCACGCGCATTCCGACCACGTCGGCGATGCAGTTGAAATAGCGAAACGGACGCGCGCGAAGCTGGTGGCGAACTTCGATGTCGCGGCCGCCGTGCGCACGGTGCTCGGTTATCCTGCGGAGCTCGCGGACACGGAAGCGATCGGACACATCGGCGGCGAGGTGAAACTGTTCGAGGGCGAACTCACGGCGCGCTTCACGCCGGCATGGCACGGCAGCTCCGCGCAGCGCGATGATAATTCGCCGCCGTTTTACGCCGGCACGCCGAGCGGCCTTGTGCTGAGCCTCCGCGACGGCCCGACGATTTATCACACCGGCGATACGGATCTTTTCTCCGACATGGCGCTCGTCTCACGCTTCACGCCGATCGATTGGATGCTCGTCTGCATGGGGGACCATTTCACGATGGGCCCGCGCCGGGCGGCGGCCGCGGTCGAGTTCGTTAAGCCCCGCTTCGTTGTCCCGATCCATTTCGGCACATTCGCCTTACTCACCGGAACGCCGGAAGCGCTCGAAACAGAAATGCGCGCGGCCGGTTCGAAAGCGGAGCTGCGAACACTAAAGCCGCGCGAGACAATCGCGCTCTAACGCGACGACGACCGAGCGAAGTCGAGGGACCCGCGGCAGTATCGAACGGCATTGCCACGGGGTCCTCGGCTCCGCTTCGCTCCGCTCGGGATGACGAGGAGATTCTACGGAAACAGCTCATCCATCTTCCGCGCGAGCGATTGATCTCCGCGGATTTTCAATCGACCGGAGACGTAAGCCCAAACCCCGCTCAAGCGCCCGTTCGACAACGCGACCCAATCGGAGTCGCTGGCGATTAACGTGACGTCAGGTTTCTCAAGCTTCGTTTTCTCGATGCGGCAACGGCCGTTGTTCACCTCCGCCGACCAGATGCCGCCATGCGGTCCTGTGATCTCGAATTGATATTTCACTTTCAGGCCGGCGGCTTTTTCCGCGCGGAAATGCGCGCGCATCGAATCAAAAACATCCTGCGGCGTGACACTCGGTTGCTCCGCTGTTTTGGCGAACGCGGAGTGGATAAAGAGCGCCGCAGCCACCACCGAGAGCGCGAGACCGAGAGTCGTTTTGCTCTTCATTGTTCGATGCGTCGCAGCAAAATCGCCGCGCCGACAAAAGTAACGATCGCGCCCGCGAACAAGACGATCAGGTCTGGCGCATAATAACTTGGCGCGGCGCGATACAGGTTCACCAGGCGGAAAGCGCGGCAAAAATGGGTCAGCGGGAAAATTTCGGCGAGGTAGCGGATCGCTTTCGGCAACTGCTCGATCGGTGCGAACGCTCCCGACAGCACGAACACGGGGAGGAGAAAAAAAACAGAGAACTGGATCGCCTGCGTCTGCGTTTTCGAGACTGCCGAAATGACAAGGCCGAGGCCGAGCGAACAAAGCAGGAAGAGGAGGCAGACGAGCGCGAGCATCGCGGGGTTCCGGAATTGCACCTGAAAATGCCAGCCGGTGAGGCCGATAATCATCGCGATCAACAGGACCGAAATCGCGAGGTAGGGAATGATTTTGCCGATCACGATTTCGCTGCGGTGGAGCGACGTCACCATCAGTTGATAAAGTGTGCCGGACTCCCTTTCCCGCGCGATCGTGCAAGCCATCAGGGTGACGGTGATTAGTTGCAGAATGAGCCCGATGATGCCGGGCAGGACATACTCGATGAAGCGCGAACCGGGGTTGTAGAGCACCTTTCCATCGACGGTCCAGGGCTCCATCGCGGAGACGAATTGTTTGCGCACCTCGACCGGCAACGTCTTTGCCATGTCGAAGACTTCCTGCGGCAGTGCGTCGATGATGAAATCGCGTTCCTTGAGCTGAAAATCGCCCATCGTTTTCTGCACGCTTCCCTGGAGAGCGTCGGCCGTGTTAGTATCGCTCCCATCCAGATAAAGCGTCAGCGGTTTGGGGTCGCCGTTCGTCAGCGTATCGCTCCAACCCGGCGGGATGACAACCGCGATCTGGACGCCGTGGCCTAACA
>JALYZW010000268.1 GCA_030945725.1 Verrucomicrobiota bacterium
GAATGCGGCCGGGGCAGCTAACGGCGCTGCGGCAATGCCGGCCTCTGCGCCACTCTTGCCGGCGATATCTAGCTGCAGAGCGGTCTTCCCACCATGAACATTCCATCCCATCGGCGGAACGAACCTGATCTTGCCCGCCCCGTCCTTAAATGTCACCTGTCGGTAAAGGAACCCGTTACTCGAAAATTCACGAATCTCCGGGGTTAAGTCAATGTCGGCGCGGGCGGCGAACGCCAAGGCGAGGAACCCAACGACCGAGAGTTTCCGGAGAATTGTCATCTCTCTGATGCTAGTAGACCTGATACCAACGTTGCTGCTGAAGGTAGGCAGCAACGGTCAAGTTGCCCGGAGGGGTGTAAGCGCTGAATGTCTTATCGTCATAGTAAAACTTCGCCGTGGAAGGAGCTGCATACACGGTAAGTCCGTCGCCGTTCCACGTGCCAATTCCCTGGTTGCTTCGGAATAATTCGACCAGCGAGCCGTAGTAACACAAGGTGTTGCTATGCCAGTCTTCCAGTAACCGGACGAAATTTTCTCCGCCTCCGCTGTACGCTGCGCTACTCGAAGGAATAATTCCGCCGACGATAGCAGCGTTAACGGTAGTGTTTGAAGCGACCCGGGTCGTTAGAGCTAACGAGGATTTTGAGTCCTGCCACGCATTGGATAGAATCGTGACTGCGTCGCCAATAATTGCCGATGGCAAACGTGTATAATCAGGTGCGGTGGGACTAGTGTAAGTTCCCGTGTTCGATGGAATGCTACTCGAATTATTGGTCGAGCTCGTGTTGTAGTTTCCCTGGACGTAAATCGGAGTTTCCGAGACGATGGTGAGACCCGGACTGGGTAGAGCGTAACCATTCAGGATTCGAATAGCTCGCTTCGTCGTCCAAGTGCTGACGCCATTGACTGTCACCGGCGCGGAAGTTCCGGCCGACTTAACGGTTCCATCAGTGTTATACGTGGTTGCTCCCATATCGGCGATATAGACCAACCCGGTCCAGCCAGTGAATGAGCTGAGATTCGAAATCAGCTGCGAGATATCCAAGTTAGTGATTTTAACCGCGCCGCCTTCGCGCGCATCGTAAAGGGCGTTACTCCGATTCAAGACAGTCGAAGAATTGCCGGATCCGTTATTTCCGATGAATTTGTTTCTGGCCGATCCGCCGAGCGTCGTCGCCACGTTGTTGCTGTCCACGCTGTAAACGTCAATAGCCCCAACCGTATTAGTGGTCCCGTCCGCATTGTAGACATCCGGGTGGATAATGATCCGATATCCGGCCTGATTGTAGTAACGGACGTTTTTGAGCGGATCGGCGCCGGCGACCGGCCGTTCGATGATTTCGTGATAGCTATCGTCGTTCGTTGTCCCGGTGCCGCCACCTGAACTATTGAGGGTTAGGTTCCAGCCAAATGGAAGATACGGGGACACCTGAGCCGGCGGACAGTCGGAGAGACTGAGGGAAGAGACGCTCTTTGCGAAGTTAGGCGCAGTAAAGCCTGAACCTGGGTAGCGCGGATCTTTCGGCGAGTAACCGTTTACATAGTCGGTTCCATATTCCACTACGCCGCCGGCGGTGAAGTTATTGTTTCCGATATAGAGGTTTGCATTTGTGTGCACCGGCCCGGTCACCGTAAAAGCGCTCGACGGCTGTAGTTCGAGATCGTCAATATAAAACATCGCGTACGTCCAAGGCTGATCGAACTTTTTCTCGAACACCCGGCGGACCTTCGCGGTCACATTGCCCGACAGTGCTGGCACGGTAACGTCGACTGAAGCCAGGTAAAAAAAGCTATACTGGTATGTGTTAGGGCCGTAGGCCGCAGGAGGGATCGCGGCCGCGCTCATGCTAACGTAGTTTCCGCTCCCCTTGCTGTTCAGGTTGCTCTCGACTTGTGCGTTTCCATTCGCGTCCAGGGTGATCATCGGATCGACCGCCTGGATACGATATTGGCCAACGGTATAATTAGAGGTAGGGAAATTCGAAGGATTGGGCAGCGGTATGATCGGCGGTGTCGCCGCCGGGCTCATGTATTGAATCGGAGTTGGAGCCGGCGCTGGGGTCGACATCGCGGTGTAGAAGAAGTTCGTGCCGCAAAGCGACACATCAGCAGCGCCGGTGTAGGAACCATACTGGGTCGACCAAGTCGTGCGATAGGTGTTTCGCCACTGGGTGAACAGTGTTTCCAAATGGCCGTCGGCGATCTCCATGGCGCGCGCAGTCCGACGGCTACGCTGGGTGGCACGAGAGATTTGAGTCGAGTAATCAACCGCGACTCCGAGCAGCACCAGCACGGTCGCCGTAATAGCGATGGTTACCATCAGCGTACTGCCATTCTCGCCGTGAGATTTGTAATTGTTCGTTCTCATTGATAGACGGTCAGGCGTGAACGGTAGTCGATTTGGGTATTAAGTAGGGAGGAGGTAGCTAAATACCCGCGGTTGCTCGACTTCGGATCGCGCGCGCTAAGGGCTACGTTGACGTACTTATTGTTCGAAGATCCGTAGCGATTTAGAGGCACGGAAAATGGGTTTGGGCTACTGAGATACCGAGCAACCACGGCGGTATCTTTCCAATAGAGCGTTCCGGCTACGGAGGGATTGGTAGACGTCGAACGCTGTTGATAATAGTGCAGTTCACCGTTCTCGTAACGATACTGACCTGTGCCGGGAGCCACCTGGGCATAAACGCCACCCGCGAGCGTAAAGTCACCCTTTGTATCTGCGACGTAGCTTCCATTCTGGACTAGGTACATCACCCGATTGGTATAGTAGGTAATCGCATAGGTCGCTCCTCCGAAGACGGGGGCTTTGTTCTTGACAATGGTTTCCATTGAGTTGACCGTGAAAACGTTCGAATGACTGCTGGCACCCGCCGCGGTCACCTTCGCGATGTCGTCTTCCGCTCCCCAGAACGGCACGATGAGGCGCATCCCCGGAACAGGGGGGTTCGGGCTATCATGAATCATGATTAGATTGGCGTTGCCTGGGTCCTGAAAGACGTAGTTCGGTCCGGCCGCGATGTTCTGGAATGAGATGCCTGGCGCTGTAGGAGGAGTAGCGGTGACTGAAGCATTCGGCGCCGGGGTGGAACTGACGACGGCAAAGGAAGCGTCGCGCAGTTGTGGCACCGAGATTGAAGCGTGGATATCGCGCGTCATGCGCAGAACACCCTGGCGTGCTTCCTCGTGCGCCGCATTTACCGCTGTGTTCTTCGCGGAAAGAGTAAGGCCGGATTGAAGGACCTGAAAGAAGACGACGCCGAGAAGAACTGAGACGGCAACCGCGACGATTATTTCGGCGAGAGTAAAGCCGCTTTCTGAGTTTGATAATTGCCTGGTTGTCATTGATCGGCGGTCCGTAGGGTGTCCATTGAAACGTTGTAGGTCCGGCCGCGGAAGGTGTAGCTAACAGTAACGTTCGCCTTCCGGACGTTTAGCGTTGTCCCCGCGTTAATGAAGTCGGAGGTCATAGCGGCGTCGGTGATGGTGGAAGTCAACGTCCCGGTGACGAGAATCACACCGGTCTGGGGATCCTGGTAAATGAAAGCCTGCTTGGTCAGCGGCGGGGATGAACCACCGGAGGTTGGCCGGTAATACGGATAGTAAGGGTAGTATGCGCTGTTCGTAGCTGGCGTCGCCGAAGGGGCAGCGGTTGGGAATGGCACGCTGGCAGCTAACGCGTCAAGCTCAGCGGGCAACATGACCTCCGCGGGGATCTTGTTGAGGCTGGGATCGAAAGTCCCCGAAATATTTGCCGCTTTGATATCAAACGGCTCTTTGGAGAGAATCAGATCAATCTGGTTCTGCGCGGCCGTGAGAGCTTCGCTGTAGAGGCGTGAGCTGACGGCGTAGGTGTTGATCGCATTGAAACCGACGTAGACGCCGGACGCCATGGTACCCAGGACGGCGAGCGAGATTACGATCTCGACCAGGGTAAAACCCCGCCGACCAGCGGCGGTGGCGCGGGAACGACGGTCAGTCGTGAATAGGCGCGTGAGCGACATCATTATAGTTTCTATAAGCAGAAGGCGTGCCGATCGGGCACCCGCATGGATCGGAAGAGCGGTGCGCTCAACGACCGAGCGCCATCCGTTTCAACAGAGTCGGGCCGCTATCTCGCGGCGCCGCGATCAGCTATGAAACGACCTCTCCGATCTTGCCTCGCCGGTCTGCTCGTCATTCTCATCGGCAGCGGGCTAGGCGATACAGCAGCGGCCGGGCCAATCGATTGGCTGCGTTCGATCGGGCATCCACGGCGCGTTCACGTCCGACATTCACACCATGAGAATGCGCCAAGGCAGACTGATCAGTCCTCCGATCGAGACGAAGGCGACGTGAGTCCTCTTCATTCGAAGACGGCTAACGCGACGAACCCGCCGGCTACACGGGTAAATGCCGCTCCGCCCGCGGGTGCTCCGCCGCAGTCCGGCGCAGGGGAGAATCCAAAAAACGCAGCGAGTAATGCGACACCAGCCGCAGCTCAAGCCGCAACGCCGGCTCCCGCGCCTGCGGTCCAGGCCGCGAAGAAGGCCGATCCGACGACCTCGCAGCCGGGCGATGTGCCTTTCGGCGTGCCGGTCGCCAATAAGCCAGGGTTCGTGATTAGTCCGTTTTCGCCCAAGGGCGGCTACGTAGACGTCCGCGGGATGCCGAGCGGCATCGAAGTGAAAGACCCATACACGGGGAAAGTTTTTCGTACGCCATGAACCCCGAAATCGGTAGTCTGCGTCTAAGTCGAACACGCCCGGCGAGCCGCTCGATTCGATCATGACGCCCAAGAGTAGACGTCGTTCGCCACATTGGCTGAACGAGCGCTGGTGGAAGATGGAGGTCGGCGAGTGGATCGGGATCACGCTGGCTTTTTTCGGGATCGTGGTCGTCTTCTGCCTGTTCTTTATCCGGCGGCACACTCTCGAATATCATGTTCAACATTCGTTTTCGGTGCGGGACCCGGAGTTCGTCGGGTCGGCCCTCGCACTTTCTGATCCCATTCTGATTCCGGGCAATCGAATCGATTTATTACAAAACGGAGACACCTACTTCCCGGCGATGCTCGAGGTGATTCGCGGCGCGCGAAAGACGGTGAACTTCGAGGCCTACATCGTTTATTCGGATGCGGTCGGGCGGCAATTCCGCGACGCTTTGATCGACCGCGCGCGGGCCGGAGTGGAGGTGCGGGTGCTTCTCGATGGAATCGGCTCCGGCTGGAAGCTGAAAAATGCGGATGTGCGGATGATGACTGACGCCGGTTGCAAGTTTTCCTATTATCACCCGACCCATTCCTGGCGCGTGGACCGCACGAATCGTCGGTCGCACCGACGCGTGCTGGTGGTCGATGGGAAGATCGGATTCACCGGGGCGATCGGGTTCGCGGAAAAGTGGAGCGGACATGCGCAGGACAAGGAGCACTGGCACGACGTTCAAGTGCGAATCGAGGGGCCCCTCGTGGCGAAATTGGAGTCGGCGTTTCAACAGCATTGGGTCAAGACCTACGGCGAGGCGTTGAGCGGCGCGGATCAGTTTCCCGCGCTCGCGCCGGCGGGGAATCTAAAAGCGCAGATCGTCACCTCGCAGTCGTTCTCGATGGCACCGGTGCCACTGCTGATGGCGACCGCGTTCTCGGCCGCGGAAAAGCGGATCTGGATTGTGAACGCCTATTGCACACCGACGAAGGACCAGGTCGGCCAGCTCACCGATGCGGTCCGGCGCGGCGTGGACGTACGGTTGATGCTCCCGGGCGCGAATGACGACCAGCCGATGACGAAATCCGCCGGGCGCGCCGCGTACGGGAAACTGCTCGAGGGCGGCGTGAAGATTTTCGAATACCAGCCGACCATGATCCACACCAAAGGCATGGTAATCGACGGACTCTTTTCGATGATCGGCTCGTCGAATTTCGACGCGCGTTCTTCCGAGATCAACGAAGAGCTCGATGTCGCGGTCTACGACGGGACTTTCGCGAAAACGATGGAAACAATGTTCGAGCAGGACCTGCAGTCGTCCCGCGAATACACGCTGCAGGAATTCAAAAACCGCTCGCTTTGGGAACGGACCACGGAGTGGCTGATGCTCCCGTTCCGTTCCCAGCTTTAGGCTGAGCGCCGGCAGTAGAACGTCGACAACGTCACGCCCGTCCCTAAACTCACACGGCGTGGAAGGGACCGATTACATTGCGTCGCTGCGGCACGATTACGCCGCGCGTGGACTGCGTCGCGCCGATCTTGACCCTGATCCGATCCGGCAATTCGGGAACTGGTTTACGGTCGCGGTGGAAGCGCAAATCCGCGATGTGAACGCGATGAGCCTCGCGACCGCGACCGCGGACGGGCGCCCCTCCGTCCGCATCGTTTTGCTGAAAGATTTTTCGCACGAAGGGTTCGTTTTTTTCACCAATTACGCGAGCGAAAAAGGGCAGCAGCTCGATGCGAATCCGCACGCCGCACTCTCGTTTTATTGGGTGCAACTCGAGCGGCAGATTCGCATCGCCGGGGCCGTCGAGAAAACTTCGCGCGATGAGTCGCGGCGTTATTTCCATTCCCGACCGATCGGGAGCCAGCTCGGAGCGTGGACCTCGCGCCAGAGCGAAGTGGTCGACGCGCGCAAGATCCTGGACTCGCGGCTGAGCGAAATGACGGAACGATTCGAGGGCCGCGAGATTCCGCTGCCGCCGCACTGGGGCGGTTATCGGATTAGCCCGGAGACGATCGAGTTCTGGCAGGGTCGGCCGAATCGCCTGCACGATCGGTTTCGTTATCGGCGGGACGAAGGCGGAGGCTGGGTGATCGAACGCCTTGCGCCCTGACGCGAATAACTGCGCGCATCGTCCGTCGAAGTTCGGGGTTACTACGTGTAATCACCGCATGAAAAGTTTTATCGTTTTCCTCGTCGTCGTCTGCTTTGCCACCACTGGCGCGATGGCTCGAACGACAAGCGAGACCCGCGCGCGCGCCCGCCGCTTGGCGAAAGCGGACGCGAGCGAGGCGACAACAAAACGGAGCGTTCACCATCGCGCGAAGACAAAGGCAGCCCGGGTGAGCAAAGCAAGACTGCGGCGGCATTCGCGGACGCATTCGAAGTCAAAGCACGCCAGGCGGCATCACGTCCGTAGCGCAGGACACGGGCATATGGTCGCCAAGTCGAAAACGACGGGTCCGAAGGCGCCCGGCGATCGCATCACACCCGAAAAAGCGCCTGAGATTCCGGCCGAAGAGTTACCTTCCGCGGCCGCGCTTCCCACGCCGTAGCGACCTTTGCGCTCGGCGCACGCGCTCGTAAAGTGCGCGATGCCTTCGCCCGCGCCGCGGCCGCTGATCGGGCGCGAACATCCGCACTCGCGCTTCTGGTGGCACCGGCTTCCCGCCGCCGACTACGACCCGCCAGTCTACTCTGATCTCGCGCAAGATGAGCGAGGCATCCTGCGCGACTGGTATGCGGAGACGGAAAGGGACGGACAAATAGGCGAATGCGCGGTGCCGCTCATCTCGCTCTTGCACGGCATGGTCCTCGGCAGTCGCGCCGAAAGGATCGTTCAACTGGGGACGCACGCGGGTTATTCGGCACTTCTGCTCGGCTTCATGCTGCGCCGATCGAGCGCGCAACATGGGCTTTTCGCGATCGATATCGACTCGGCGATGTGCGTGGTCGCTCGCCGCTGGATCGCTCGTGCGGGACTGGAGCCTTTTGTGGAAATCCAAGAGTTGAGCTCGCTCGATCCCGCTGCGCCGGAACGTGCCCGGGCCTATCTCGCGGGCCCGCCGGAATTAGTCATTCTCGACAGCTCGCACGAATACGAGGCAACGTTCCGCGAACTGGAGATTTGGTACGACGCGCTCGCGCCGGGCGGCATGATCATGCTGCATGATGTCAGCCGATTTGCGGAAGATTTTGACGTGACGAAACAGGGCGGGGTCCGGCGCGCGTTCCGCGAATGGCGTGAGCAAAATCCGAACGCGGAAACTTTTTGCCTGAACGGTGAAGCGCGTTCAATGGATCTGCCCCGGCCGCTTTACAAGGACGCCTGCGGGCTCGGTCTCGTGCATAAACCGCAGATGCCGGGCGCCGCGTGAGCGATGAGATGCATTTTCGTCCGAGTCGCGCGAACTCTTGAAAGCGTGTTCGCGAGACTCGTCGAACGGGCAGACTGGCCCTGGTCCCCGGCACGTTTTGATTGGACAACTTCATGGTCGTTTCACATCGCACCGAAGAGCTTCCGATATTTGAGCTCGAGCAATCGATTCTCGACGGACTTCGCGCGCACGCGCGGCTGATTATCCAGGCGCCGACCGGGTCGGGAAAATCGACGCAGGTGCCGCAAATCCTGCTCGACCGCGGCCTGCTCGGCGAAGGCGAAGTGGTCGTCCTGCAGCCGCGGCGATTGGCTGCGCGCCTGCTCGCGGCGCGAGTCGCATCGGAGCGCGGCGGCCGGCTCGGCGAAGAGGTCGGCTACCAAATCCGCTTCGATAAAGTGACATCGGACCGAACGCGGATCCGGTTTCTGACGGAGGGGATTCTGCTTCGACAAATGATCCACGATCCGCAACTGCGCGGCGTGTCGGCGATTTTGTTCGACGAATTCCACGAGCGACATTTGTACGGCGACATCACGCTTGCGCGCGCGCTGCAGCTGCAGGAAGCGGCGCGCCCCGATCTGAAAATCGTGGTGATGTCGGCGACGCTCGACGCCGGTGTGCTGGAGAAATTCATCGCGCCGTGCCGGGTCCTCACTTCGAGTGGGCGGCAGCACCCGGTCACGATCGAATATCTCGCTAAACCGGTTCGAGCCGACGACTATCCGATCTGGCAATTGGCGGCGGACGAGCTGGAGCGAATCGCGCGCCGCACCGAAGGCGACGTACTCATCTTCATGC
>JALYZW010000277.1 GCA_030945725.1 Verrucomicrobiota bacterium
TACTACCTGCGGTCCACTGGCCGGCAGCATCCGGGCGCCGACGAAGTGATCGCGAGCGGTCGGACGGAGTGGCGGGAAATTGTCGAACGGCTAACAAGTGCGCCACTCCCGGCCGGAAAACGCATCGAGTATCAAAAGCAGATGACGCATCACTTGTTGCCGGAAGTGGAGCGTGCCTGGCTCGGAACGATTCGGAATTGTTTTCTCATCCGCGATCCCGCGGAGGTGATCGCATCGTATATCCGCAAGAACGGCGATCCCGCGCCCGAAGATGTCGGCTTCGTGCAACAAGGCGAAATCTTCGATAAAGTCTGCGCCCGAACCGGCGAGATTCCCGCCGTGATCGACGCCGCCGACGTTCTTGAGAATCCGGAGCGCATATTGCGTTTGCTCTGCGACTCGTTAGGCGTGGAGTGGACGGACACGATGCTTTCCTGGCCGGCGGGATTGCGCGAAACCGACGGCGTTTGGGCGAAACACTGGTATTCGGAAGTGGTGCACTCGACTTCGTTTCGCCCGCCACGGCGGGAAGCTCCGCCGCCCGTCCCTCCGCATTTGCGCGAAGTGCACGCGGCTTGCCAGGACGCTTACGCACGCCTCCACGGCCTGCGTTTGCGCTGATTTCAGCACTGATGCTTCAGCAATTCGACGAACGGAATCGCGACCTGATCGTGAACATCAGCGGACGTCTGGTGCATCGTGACGAAGCGGGTGTGAGCCCATTCGATTCCGCCGTGCAAGGTGGCGATGCGGTCTGGGAAGGACTGCGACTTTACGACGGCCGCATTTTCAAGCTGGACGAACATCTTGCGCGCCTAGAACGGTCGGCCCGGGCGCTCTCCTTCGTCGAGGCCCCGTCGCGCGAAGAAATCATCGTAGAAATCAAGCGCACGCTGGCGGCCAATCACATGCGCGATGGCGTGCACATTAGGCTGACGCTTTCGCGCGGGGTAAAAGTGACTTCCGGCATGGATCCGCGGCTCAATCGCGCCGGGCCAACCCTGATCATTTTGGCTGAACACAAGGCGCCGGTTTACGCGCAGACCGGGCTGAAATTGATCACGAGCAAAACGCGCCGCCCGCCGCCGGATGTGCTCGACGCACGGATTCACCACGCCAATTTGCTGAATTCAATCCTCGCGAAAATCGAGGCGAACAACGCCGGTGCGGATGATGCGCTGATGCTCGATACGCGGGGCTTCGTGGCGGAGACGAACGCGACGAATTTGTTTTTTGTGCGCGAGGGAACTTTGCGCACCAGCCACGTCGTCGCCTGCCCCGAAGGCATCACCCGCGAGACAATAATGGAGATCTGCGTCGCGAACGGGATTCCATGCGCCGAAAGGGATCTGACGATCGAGGAGGTCTACGCCGCGGAGGAAATTTTCTGCACCGGCACGATGGGCGAACTTGCGGGCGTAATAGAGGTCGACGGCCGTCCGATCGGGGACGGCGAGGTCGGCGCGATGACCCGCCGTCTGAGTGCGCTCTATTCCGCACGCACACGGCACGAGGGGACCGAAGTCGCGTGAGCGGCGCGTCGGGTTCGCGCATCGTCCTCGCGCTCTTCTTCGTCGCGGCCGGCGCGAACCACTTCATCGAGCCGGCGCTTTATCTTTCCATCGTGCCGTCCTATTTGCCCTGGCGTCCGCAGCTCGTCACGGTCAGCGGCGTCGCGGAAATCCTGGGTGGTCTTGGCCTGCTGTTTCGCCCGACGCATCGCGTCGCCGCGGTTGGCTTGATCGCGCTTTTGGTCTCCGTTTTTCCGGCTAATGTCGAGGCGCTCCGAACCGGGATGTCGATCGCGGGCCATGCGGTGCCGAGCTGGGCGCTTTGGGCGAGGCTGCCGCTGCAGCTCGTGCTCATTTGGTGGGTCTACCTTAGCGGTTTACGCGCGTGCCGCGCTCGCCCGATCGCTCCCGAGCAACTGCGAGTTTGATTGCGCAGGCGCGCTCCGCTTTGATGAATCCATGAACGACCCAATCTTCATCGCGCAAGGCGACGAGCCGCTCTATCTCCTGCCGAAGATGGCGAATCGCCACGGCCTGATCGCCGGGGCGACCGGGACCGGCAAGACTGTCACGCTCCAGACCCTGGCCGAGAATTTCAGCGCGCGCGGCGTTCCTGTTTTCATGGCTGATGTGAAGGGCGATCTCGCCGGCTTGAGCCAGCCGGGCGTGAGCAATCCAAAAATCATCGCGCGCGCCAAAGAGCTGAAGATCGCCGACTTTAAAGGTGAAGCGTCCCCGGTCGTTTTCTGGGACGTCTTCGGCGAAAATGGACACCCGGTCCGCGCGACGGTTTCCGAAATGGGACCGCTCTTGCTGGGTCGTTTGCTCGACTTGAATGACACGCAGGAAGGCGTGCTCAACATGGTCTTCAAGATCGCGGACGAAGCCGGGCTCCTCCTGCTCGATCTCAAAGATCTGCGTTCGATGCTGCAGTATGTCGCCGACCACGCGGCCGATTTCAAAACCGAGTACGGCAACGTTTCCGCGGCCAGCGCCGGCGCGATCCAGCGGAACCTGCTCGCACTAGAGTCGCAGGGCGCCGACAAGTTTTTCGGCGAACCCGCGCTCGATCTCGAGGACCTGATCCAAACCCAAAACGGTCGCGGCGTGATCAATATTCTCGCCGCCGAAAAGCTGATGCAGCAGTCCCCCAAAGTTTACGCGACGTTCCTGCTCTGGCTGCTTTCGGAGCTGTTCGAGAAGCTCCCGGAGATCGGCGATCCCGAGAAACCGAAACTGGTTTTTTTCTTCGACGAAGCGCATCTGCTTTTCGCGGACATCGAACCGGCGGTCTTGCAGAAAATCGAACAGATGGTGCGGCTGATTCGATCGAAAGGCGTTGGCGTTTACTTCGTGACCCAGAACCCCCTCGATCTTCCCGATATCGTGCTCGGGCAGCTCGGAAATCGCGTCCAGCACGCGCTGCGTGCTTTTACGCCGCGCGATCAGAAGGCAGTCAACGCCGCCGCCCAAACTTTTCGGCAAAATCCGAAGCTCAATGTCGAAACCGTGCTGACAGAATTAGCGGTCGGCGAAGCGCTCGTTTCGATGTTGGCGGAGGATGGGACGCCTTGCGTGGTCGAGCGCGCGAAGATTGTTCCGCCACGCAGCCAGGTCGGTGCGATCACGCCCGAGCAGCGCCAGCAAATTATCCAATCGTCCGTGCTCGCGGGCCACTACGAAAAAACAGTCGATCGGGAATCTGCCTACGAAAAGCTGCAGGCCCGCGCGGGACAAAAAATCGAAATGGCCGGGGCGCCGACGGCTACTCCGGGCGCTTCCGTCCCCGAGGCAGCTCAGCCGTCCTTGTTCGGGAAAGTCCTGGGAGGCGCCGAGCGAGTGTTTCAACCGACGATTGGGCCTCGCGGCGGACGTTACGACAGCATGGCCACGACGGTGGCGAAAAGCGCCGCGCGCGCGATCGGCAGTCAGGTCGGCCGCCAGATCGTGCGCGGCTTGCTAGGCTCGGTTTTCGGCGGCGGCGGAAGACGTTGATCG